>JANXMD010000356.1 GCA_025354845.1 Verrucomicrobiota bacterium
TCACTTCTCGAACTGTTGGGTCATCGCGATCAGCGCGTGCGTTTCGAGGCACAATGGGAACTCGCGGACCGACCGGCCAAGAGTGAGATCAACGCGGCCCGGTTTGCTCGCGAGGTTCTGCGTATCTCCACTGTGGATGACCGTCTCAACACGGTTCTCAAGAACAGTCGCAACTCTATGGCCCGCCGCCATGCGTTGTGGACACTTGGGCAGCGAAACCGCAACCGAGGTGCCGAATCTCTCTCGTTGGTGGGGCTGCCGAAGGACCCGGATCCTTCCATCCGGATCGCGGTGCTCCAGCAGTTTGGCGAAACCCGAACCTTCGCCGCCTCCTCGCTGTTGCTCGGATCGATCACCGACCGAATGGCTCCTGTGGGAGAGCGCGTTGCCGCGACGCTGAGCCTTGCCCGACTCGCCAACCCGAACGTGCGCGGCAACTACTTCCTGGATGGAAGTGCGTCGGGATCGAAGCTCGCCGGACAAACGGTGCTGAACTTCCTCCGCTCGATGGATCGGCCGGATCCGGTGGTTTTTTGGTCAGTGGCACACGCGCTGGCTTTGGTGGGCGGCGACGCAATCCTGGATGAGGCCATGAAGGATTCCTCGGAATCGGTCCGCCTGGCGGTTGCCGTGGCCCTGAGGAATCGGGTTGATTCCCGGATTCGACTGCTGCTCAACGATGCCTCACCGGCCGTGGTGTTGGAGGCCGCCCGGGCGATTCATGATGTTCCCATTCTCGATGCAATGCCGGCGCTTGCAGGGTGGGCGGTGGGGAAGGTTTCGACGCCCGCGGCACCATGGTCGACGAACCTGAACTTCACCGCGACCGAGTGGAGTTCATGGATGTTCCGCAGAGTGGTGGATGCGCAGTTCCGGGTGGGCACGCCGGAACAAGCCGTCGCCTTGGGTGTCTTTGCGAGTCGAACCAATGCGCCGGAAGGGGTTCGGGTCGAGGCGTTGGAAGATCTCGGCAACTGGGGCCGGCCGCCGCGTCGTGATCGCATCGTCGGATTGATCCGTCCGATTCCCCCGCGCGATCCTGCCCCCGCGCGGGCCGTGTTGGAGTCCCGGTGGAAGACGCTGGTGGCCGACGCGTCACCCAACGTGGTGATTGCCGCGTTGCAGTCCGGCGCGACGTTGAACTTGGAAGGCTTCCCGCAGCGTCTGGAAACTTTTCGCACGCATTCGCAACCGGCGGTTCGGTCGGAGGTCGCCCGACTAATCGCCGCGTCTCGGCCCGTCGTAGTGCCAGAGCGGATCGCGACCCTGGAACACGGCGCCATGTCCGAACGCCAATCGGCGCTGGCGTCGTTAGGAGCCTCTCGCGATCCACTGGCAACGGCTGCAGTGAAGTCCTGGGTGGGTCGACTCACGACCGGACAAGTGCCTCCCGAACTTCAAGCCGACGTGATCGAGGCAGCTCGTAGCGCTCAGGTGTCGCTTGCGGCCTGGACAAACTCACTTCCCAAGGCAGATCCGCTTGCGGCGTCACGCTCGGCGCTGACGGGGGGCAACGCGGCCCGCGGTGTTCGCTTGTTCCAAGAACGTCAGGACCTCGGTTGCGCCCGCTGCCACAAGTTGCGCGGTGAAGGCGGCACGGTTGGTCCCGAGCTCACCGGCATCGGCCGTTCTCGAGGACGGGAGTACGTGCTCCAATCCCTCCTTCAACCCAACGCCCAGATCGCTCCGGGATATGAAAGCGTGGTGCTCGCGCGCAAGGGCGGCGGCGAGGTGAGCGGGGTGTTGAAGTCGGAGACGGCGGCGGAGTTGGTGGTGCAGACGGCGGAGGATGGGTTGGTCACCGTGCCAAAGACGGATATCGTGTCGCGTCAGCGGGGGTTGTCGCCGATGCCGGAAGGTCTAAGTGAAATGATGTCCCTGTTGGATTTGCGGGACTTGATCGAGGCGCTGTCGGAGTAAGTGCCACCGCTTCTTTTCTGGTCCACTACGGGGCGGATTGGGCATGCTGAGGGAATGCGAATCCCATCGATTCTCCCGTTGATCGCGGCGATTGGAGTCTCCTCTCTCGCGGGCGACTGGGCGGAATTCCGCGGTCCTTCACGCGACGGCCATTCGACGGCCACGAAGGTCCCGCTGAAGTGGTCCGCCACGGAGAATGTCGCCTGGAAGACGCTCATTCCCGGATCGGGCTGGTCCTCCCCGGTGCTGTCCCAGGGCAAGCTCTACCTCACGACCGCGGTGCCGGTTGGCGAGAGCAAGACGCTCTCGCTGCGCGCCCTTCGGGTGGACGCAAGCTCGGGAACGATCGACTGGAATGTCGAAGTCTTCCAGGAAGACACAGCCGCTTCGCCGCGCATCCATGGGAAGAACGGTCACGCCAGTCCCTCGGCGGTGGTGTCGGAGGGCACGGTTTTCGTCCACTTTGGTCACATGGGTACCGCGGCCCTCGACCTTCAGGGTCAACTCCTGTGGAAGCAGGAATCCTTCCACTACACGCCGATCCACGGCAACGGCGGCTCGCCTCTGCTGGTAGGCACTCTCCTCTTCTTCAGCTGCGATGGCGCCAGCGATCCCTTCGTCGTCGCCCTGGACCGGAAGACCGGCAAAGAGGCGTGGAAAACGGCTCGGGTAACCCCGGCGTCCCGCAAATTCTCGTTTAGCACGGCTCAGGCAATCACCGTTGACGGCAAGCTGCAGATCATCAGTCCCGGCAGCGGCGCGGTATGCGCCTATGATCCGGCCGATGGCCACGAACTCTGGCGCGTGCGCTATGGCGAGGGCTATTCAGTGATCCCGCAGCCGGTCTTTGGCCACGGCCTGCTCTTTTTCGGTACCGGATATGATCGTCCGCTCGTGTACGCGGTAAAACCCGGTGGCTCAGGCGACCTGACCGATTCCAACGTCGCGTGGAAGACCGCCAAAGGCGCCCCGAACACGCCGTCGCTCTTGTTGGTCGGTGACGAACTGTACTTCGTTTCCGACGCCGGCATTGCCAGTTGTGTGGATGCCCGCACCGGCACGGTGCATTGGAGCGAACGCCTGGGCGGTGATTTCTCCGCCTCGCCGGTGCTTGCGGAGAATCGGATCTATTTCCAGAACGAATCCGGCATGGGCTTCGTGGTGAAGCCCGGGAAGCAGTTTGAAGTGCTGGCCCGAAACGATCTCGGTGAGCGGACCTTGGCCAGCTACGCGGTCACCGACGGCGCGCTGTTCATCCGCACTGCGGAACACCTGTATCGCATCGGCAAGCCCTGATCCCAGCGTGCGGAGTTCACCGTGCGGTGGTTTGCCTTGGTTCCAATCGAGCCGCCGGGGCCTCCTGTGCGCGCGAAACCCGTTTGTGCCGCTAGGGCACAGTTGTTTCGCCCCCTCGACTCGCAGTAGGGAAAGGGTGCACCACGCATCGGTCACCATTGAGGTGGCGGAAGTGGTGCCCACAAGGAGTTCCCAGTTATGCATCTCAAGTCCCACCTTCCACCCGCCTCGGTTTCTCACCGGTTCGATCTCTACCCACCCCGGGCTGTTTCGCTGATGGCTGCGTTAATCGCCACGCTCACCGTCGGTCAGGCCGATGGGTTTCAGTCGGGGAGTCTGGTCGTGTTGCAGATGGGCGACGGCGGCGCGGCACTGACTTCTGCAGCGGCGTCAGTGTCCCTTCTCGAATACGACATCTCGGGGCAGCTACGTCAGTCGCTGGCGATCCCGGGCACGGTGGGTGCGACCCGACTGACGGTCGCCGGCTCCTCGACCAGTGAAGGCTATCTCTCCCTTTCCGCCGATGCCAACTCGCTCACGTTGGTGGGTTATGACGCGCCGATTGGCACCGCAGCGATTGCCTCCACGACTGGAGCCGCGGCGAATCGGGTGATCGATGTGGTCTCCGCCGCGGGCGGGATCAGCCGCTTCGCCTCGTCCGCGTCCCTGCTCAGCGGACAGAACATCCGCTCCGGCGTCGTTGCCGGTTCGGACGCGTGGGCGGTGGGTTCTTCAGGCGGAACGGTCCTGATGACCGGCGGTAGTCCCGGCAGTATTTACAGTGCCATCTCCACACTCCGGGTCGCCAACGTGGTGAGTGGCGACCTGATGTTCAGTACCCAGTCAGGCACCACCACCCGTGGCCTCTATCAATTCAACGGCTTGCCGACAGCCTCTGCGACTCCCACGCAACTCATCACGACCGATTCGGCGTCACGTCCGGTGGACTTCTCCTTTAGCGCCAATGCCTCGGTGGCCTACATCGCCGACGAGCGCAGCACAGGAGGTGGAGTGCAGAAGTGGATCAACGCGGGCGGCGTGTGGAGTCTCAGTTACACCCTGAACACCGGGACCAGCCGCGGGGCACGGGGCCTGGCGGTGGACTTCTCCGGGTTGAATCCCGTGGTTTATGCCACCACCACTCAAAATGAACTGATCAAGATCGTCGATTCCGGCGGTGGATCGGTGGCGACGGTGCTGGCGACGGCTCCCGCCAATGTGGAGTGGCGTGGACTGGAGTTTGCTCCCATTCCAGAACCGGGTGAGACGGCGGCGGTCACCGGTGGGGTGTTGCTCGGCTTGGCGGCCTGGCATCGACGGTGGAAGCGTCTGCGGGCGACGGCACAGGTTGCCATCACCAACCGCTGACGTAGGCTGACTGGGTGACCGTCGAACTCGTCAACACCGGCTCGGAACTGCTCTTTGGCAAGATCCTCAATACGCACCAACAATGGCTGTGTCGTCGGTTGACCGATCTGGGACACACGGTCCTCCGTCAGGTCGCGGTGCCCGACACAGGTGAGTCGATCGAACAATCAGTTCGTGAGGCCTTGGGGCGAGCGGACTTGGTGATCACCACGGGAGGCTTGGGCCCAACCTGCGACGATCTCACGCGCGAACGGATTGCCGCGTTGTTGGGTCGACGGCTGTTTCCAGACGCCTCGGTGGCGGAGAACATCGAACGCTATTTCGCCGGACGTCGGCTCACGGTGCCGGCGCGGACGGTGGTGGAAACCCTGGTGCCGGAGGGAGCCGAGGTGTTGCCGAATCATTTCGGAACCGCGCCCGGACTGGCGATGCAGGTGTCGCCCAATCCCTTTCGTGATGGAGGGGCCGGCTCGTGGTTGGTGATGTTGCCCGGACCGCCTCGGGAATTGCGGCCCATGTTCGAGCAGAGTCTCGCGCCGCTCCTGAAAGTGTGGTTCCCGCGGGCCGAGGGGTTCGTTTGTCGCACGCTTAAGACGACGGGCATTGGAGAGTCCTCCGTGGAGGAGCGCATTGGGGATCCCCTAAAGCACCTAGTGGATGCGGGGATGGAACTCGGATTTTGCGCGCGAGTCGGGGAGGTGGATGTGCGTTTCGTGGGACGGGGCCTCGGAGCGGAAGCGCAGGTGGCGGAAGCCGAGGAGATTACTCGCGGACTGGTCGGTGCGAACGTCTTCGGAGCCGAGGATGATGTGTTAGAGTCCGTGATCGTCCGCGACTTTCAGAAGAGTGGACTCACGCTGGCGTTGGCGGAGTCCTGCACCGGGGGACACATCGCCAACAGGGTGACCAATATTTCGGGCGCTTCAGCTGTGCTGCTGGCAGGATATATCCCCTATGCCAATGCGTCGAAGGTCCGCGAGCTCGGTGTGTTACCAGCCACGCTCGAGACCTACGGAGCGGTGAGCGAGGAGACAGTTCGCGAGATGGCGCTTGGGGCACGCCGAGCGTCCGGGGCCGACTACGCAGTTGCGGTAACCGGCATCGCGGGTCCAACCGGCGGCTCCACCGAGAAACCGGTGGGTCTCGTCTATATGGCCGTGGCCGGACCTTCGGAGGTGGTGGTGCAACGCAAGGTGAACGCGTTCGACCGCGAGACCTTCAAGTACCTCACCGCCCAGCAGGCGATGATGTTGCTGTGGAAGACGGCAATTGTCGCCTAGTCCTCCCGCGCCTGTGGAGAGGTGTCCGTGGGGAACCGCCCGATTAACCTAAGAGCGGGTCTGAAAATTCGGAAGAGTCCTGTTGTCGAGTAAAAGGCTGGATGGTCCCGCGCCTGCGGGATTGCTCCTCGGTTACAGCCCACTGCGGGGATGCTCGGACCTCGTCGCCTCGGCAGAAGACAAAATCCCTCGGCGCAGGACCCTTCCCAATTTTCAGTCAGGCTCTAAATCCCGCCGTTGAAGAAGAGTGCAACCACAGATCCCCATCTCCGGACTTCGAACTTCGATCTGCGATCTCAGACCTCCCTCTCAGCATCTGCGTTCATCCGCGTCCCTCAGCGGTTTGACCTGCCGTTTCCTGGGTTACGTGCGGGCGGAAGGTGCGGGCGACGGTGGGGTTGGGGTTCCCGGCGTCGTTCCGCCGGCTGGGGTGGGCGCTTGGATCTGCGCCTGATTCTGAGCATCGGCGTCCGCCTGCCGCTTGGCGTCGGGGTAGACCGACTGATCGGGCGTCAGCGGACGATGATAGTACGACGCGTAGTAGTAGGTCGTGTAGTAGTAATACGGATTGTCGATCGGGACACCGTTGACGATGAGCCCAAGGATCGGAGCTCCGCGCTGATGGATGGTGTTGATTCCCATGCGCGCGAAACGGATCGAGGTGCGACCCGCACGAACCACGAAAAACAGACCGTCGAGAAAGGTAGCCACCGAGAAGGTGTCGTCGATGGCGGTGAGCGGCGGGCAGTCGAAGATGACGTAGTCGAATTCGGCCCGTAGTTCCTTCACCAGTTCCTTGGTGCTAGGACCGATGAGCAACTCGCTGGGGTTCGAGGGACGCTCGCCGGCGCGGATGAAGTAGAGGTTGTTGATGCCGGTTTCGCGCGTGGCTTCCTTGATCGAAAGTCTGCCTTGGAGGACTTCGGCGAGGCCGCCTTCGAGCGGTTGCTCGAAGTATCCGTGGACGTTTCCGCGGCGGAGATCGGCGTCGATCAGCAACGTCTTGTTACCCGCATTGGCGAGGGTGATCGCGAAGTTGGCGGTGAAGGTGGTCTTGCCGTCGCCAGGGACCGCCGAGGTCACTGCCAGCATGCGCTTGCTGCTTCCCTCCGGGCTGAGCAGCAGCGAGGACCGCACGCCGCGGAGTGATTCCGCAAACATGGTGTGCGCCTTCATCCGGCTGAGCAGGAGGTACCCTTCGGTGTAGTGTTTTTTGTCCACCTCGGGGAGCTGACCGAGGATCGGCTCCTCCAGCTTGGCCTCGATCTCCTCGGGGCTTTCCAGGCGGTCGTCGAGACGGTGCAGGATGAAGATGATGGTCGCCGCCAGGATGAATCCAAGGCCGGCGCCAGAGCCAATGATGTAGGGGCGGTTCGGACCGACCGGGGTGTTGCTGCCGCCCCCGGCCTGGATAATCTGAAACTGCTCCTCGTCGCCTCCGAAGCGCGACATCTCGAGCTCCTGCCGGGTCAGCACGTCGAGCTGCTCCTTGATGCGGGACTCCTCGCCCTGGAGACGCAAAAACTCGATCCGGAGCGCGGTGGATTCGAGCACTTGCTCCTTTAATTCGTCGATCAGTTTCGGGTAACCGAGAGCGCGCTGACGCAACGAGTCGATTTGGGCGTCGCGGCCTTTGGCCACCAGTTCGAGGTCGTCCTTGATGCGCCCCTGCAGCTCGTTGGTCTGACGGCGAAGCTCAACCATGTAAGGGTGCTTCTCCTTAAGCTTTTCAGTCCAGAGCGCGATCTGGCGTTCCCGCGAGCGGATCTCGCGGATCAGGTCCGGATAGCGGGAACCCGCGCTAAAGCGATCGGACAGATCACCGGAGTCGGACTGGGAATCCGACTTGGTATTCCGGGGACGAATCTTGTCGGCTCCGGCCTCGGGGCGAATGCCGACACCACCCGAGGCTGCCAGCGCCTCCACGGTCGTGTTTTCGTAGAGTTTGATTTCCAGGTTGATCTGCTCGAACTCCGCGGTCTTGCGATCCAAGTTGCGCTGGGCGGACACACCAGCGTCCTCGAGACTGGCGATGTTATTCTTTCGCTGGAAGTCATCGAGCCCTTGCTGGGCCTGTTCCAGTTTTCGCTGAAAGGTCAGGATCTGCTGGGTGTTCTGCGCCTGACTGTTGTTGATCTGATTCTTTCGCTGCTGCTTGGCAAAGTCGACGAACTCATGGGCCCAGGACGCCGCGAACTGCTGCGCGTAGTCCCAGTTCGTGCTGGTGACCGACATGACGAAGGTCCCGCCCGGCCCTGTGCTTGCGATCACCTGCGGTCTTACCAGTTTATTGGTATTCTCGCGGCCTTCTTGCAGCTTTCCGAGGACGCGTTGGACGACGACATCTTGGGTCATCAGGTTGAGAATCGAATCCATCGACATCGGCCCTTCCTGGATAGCGTCCCGGGAAACGCTGATTTTCTGAGGGGTGCTGAGCGTGGAGGTGGACTTGTAAGTGCTGGGTTTGGTCACCGCCAGCCAGACGCCAATGCCAGTGCCCGCCACCGTGAAGGTGGCCAGAAGTAGCCAGCGCTCGGTGATGATTTTGAAATACCTCCGGAAGTGCAGGTAGATATTGATCCGGTCGATCAACGAAGTGCCATATCCCGGAAGCGGCGCGGAATAGGAGGAGAAAGGGGTCTTCATGGTCAGGCGGTCTCAGGGGACTCAGGGGACTCGGTTCAGAACAGTCCCTTTTCCTTCACTTCCACACGATCGCCGCCCTGGAGAGGGGTGTCCCCCGACCGATCGCCCTTCTTGAGGATCTTTTCCACGTCCACGACAATCATCTTTTCCTTTCCGGTCTCCTTGTCCAACCGGTGGATCTTCACTTTCCGGAGGTCCGCATAGTCGCTGTGACCCACCCTCAGGACTGCCTCGGAGATGGTAAGCGTTTCGCCCTCGGTGATGGCCACGACGCCGGTAATTTCACCATAAAACGTGACTCGTGAGGTTTGGTCGACAGAGGCGCTGCCTCGGTTGACCTGCACCAGATCCAGATGGACCGTACAATCCTTGTAAAACTCGGCATCCAGCTTTTCCTTCAACTCCTTCCGGATGTCGGCGATTTTCTTACCGGCGACATTGAGTTTGAGATACGGAGTTCCGGTGCGGGAAACGGGAAACATGGCTTCGCCGCCATCGGAGACGAAAACCGCTGTGTCGGAGCCGACGCCTCCTCCAACCGGCGGGGGATCC
>JANXMD010000357.1 GCA_025354845.1 Verrucomicrobiota bacterium
CGACTCCACCAGGGCTGCTATGGCGTCAAACGCGTCTGCATTCCACGCTCCAAAAACGGTATTCGCCTGAAGATTCACTCCAGCCTCACGAATCCAGCCCGCGGCAGCGACAGCCTGGTCGAAGGTGCCGGGAACGCCGCGAAACTCGTCGTGTTTGGAGGCTGATTCCGCATCCACGCTCAGGGCAATTTGATGCACACCCGCATCCCGGAGCGACAGGATGCGTTCACGTGTCAGGCGCGGCGTCGCGGCGGGAATGGTGCCCACGGTGAGTTTTCGGGAAACCGCATGACGGATCAGTGCCTCCAAATCCGATCGTTGGAGTGGATCCCCGCCGGTGAACACAATCAGCGGCGTCCCCATCGCCGCAACGTCGTCAATGAGCTGGCATCCCTCGTCCAAGCTCAGCTCTCCCGGATCGCGCCGGTCAATCGCTGAGGCCCGACAATGCTGACAGGCAAGCGCGCAGGCACGGGTGACTTCCCAGATTAAGAGCAAGGGCGCCCGCTGGAAATCGACTCGGAATTGCATGGGGAAAGGGGTTGAAAGCGCTGGCGGCGGACGCTCAGGTCCACCTCGTTTCCAGACAATCCCAACCTCCTCCCGCCAGCTACCCGGATCTTGTCCGTTCTTGAACCATTCCTGGGACTCCGAAGGACTTTCCCCCCCAAGGGCGGAGCAAAGAAAGCCCACGGCACCCTCACCTCCACTACCCGAGACGGCCCACCCGTCGCCGCTCACACGAGCCGGCAAAAACGAAATCAACCAAAAGGGTGTAACCTTTTTCCCCGACGTCGGAACTCCGACAGTGCGTCGGGGAAATTTACATTTTTTGCTAACCGATCCACTCAAACAAACAAGAGCCGCGTTCCTGACTTATTCATAACCATCTTTTTATCAGATTGTTACGATATAACCAACGTTCAACCTCTGAACTCGGCACAAAGCCTGCTTCCTAAGGAATCGATAGCCGTTTGTTGGCATTTATGCCAGTGCACGCCCATCAGAACTCTAACCAAACAATGAAAAACACCTCGCTCAAACTCGGATTGGGTTTGGCCTCGTTGCTGTTGGCCGGTGCCAACGCAATCGCCAGCCCGATCGCTACCACCACCTATGGTGGCAACAAATTCGACCTGTATGACGCTACCGGTGGCATCACCTGGGCCAACGCCGAAGCCAATGCCGTTAGCGTTGGTGGCCATCTCGCGGCGCTGACCAGCGCTGGTGAGACCACCGCCGTTTACGCCGCCCTCATCAATCACGGGACTTTCACAGGCGGCGGGCAATACCAGCAGGCTTGGTTGGGCGGCTATACGGCTGACCACAGCGGCAGCACCTCCAATCCATTCAACTGGGCCTGGGTCAACGGCGCCGCTTGGACTGCCTTCGACGTCAGCAATTTCGCCTCTGGAGAGCCGAACGGCGACTCTTCCGGTCTCGCCATCAACCGCTTCGGCACATCGAATTTCAACGATGAAGCCTTCACCTGGCAGAACAACACCGCAGTGCAGGCCTACATCGTCGAGACCGCTCTCCCCGACGGTGGAAACACCCTCGGTCTTCTGGGCCTCGGCCTGGTTGCCGTCGGCGCTGTCCGCCGCAAGCTCGCCTGATCCGCGCGCGATTCTTTGATCCAAACGCCCGAGAGTTCGCTCTCGGGCGTTTTTTCTTTGGGTACCTCCCCACACGCCTTCCAAACCGCTGCGCGGGCGCCGGGGTCAATCCGCACCCGGCGGCAAGGAGGCCCACACACATCGTGGAGTCCGGTGAGGAGCGGAGCGTCTCACCGGTTTGGACACATCACCGGCAACGGGATACCGGATACCCCCCATTCCGGTTCTGCGTTGTCCCTAATCCGTCCCCAAATCCACAGGACACGGCAACACAAAGCATTGAAACAATCTGGGGGAAAAGCACCTGAAGCTGGTGCACGGGGCGGGGGTCGAACCCACAACCTTCGGCTTCGGAGGCCGACGCTCTATCCAATTGAGCTACCCGTGCAGAACCGAGAGGGCGAAAACGTAGTCAGAGCGGGACACCGGAGCAACCCGATTGTTCCCGGCGCTTTGGCAGTGTCCGTCCGCCCGAAGGATCAACGACGACCTGCCGCGGAATTGGTCGGCAGGGGCAGCGTGGCAGGCGCGGGGCGCATCGCGGGACGCAATCCAGATCCCAACGCCGGGGCCTTCTTTGCAGTGGCCGCATTCTTCTGCCACGCCCGGTATCCGTAGGCGCCCAGTGCCAACACCAACCCCCCCAGTACCAGCGGAAAGATCCATTCCCAGCGCAGTCGCGAGAGCAGGAACGTCACGGCATCCAGCGGCCCCTTGGGGTTGTTCGGAAGACTCGGCGGGGAGGAATAGTCCTCCGTGAGATCCAACTCGGCATCCAGTGCCGTGATCAGGGAACGATCGTCGAGTTGCAGGTGCCGCGCGTAGGTTCGGGTGAAGCCCCGGATGTACACTGGGGCCGCAAAGGCGGACCACTCACTCGACTCCAGAGCGCGGACGTGATCCGTCTTGATGTTGGTCGCGTCGGCGACCTGGCGGATCGTGAGCTTCCTCCGCTCACGTTCCACGCGCAGTTGATCCCCGACGGTTGGCATGCTGGGAGCGTAGCGCCTGGCTGTGCCGCGGGGCAACCGCGGAAACCACGGAAGCTAGGCCGGCGCAGAGGCATCCGTTGTGTTTGGCGACGTTGCCTCCGCGAGCAGGCGGCCTAGAGCCTGTCTGAGAATTGGGAAGGGTCCTGCGGCGAGGGATTTTGTCTTCTGCCGAGGCGACGAGGTCCGAGCATCCCCGCAGTGGGCTGTAAGGAC
>JANXMD010000415.1 GCA_025354845.1 Verrucomicrobiota bacterium
AAGCTCACCATCGACAACTGCGGATCGATGGTGCCCTCGGGCTCGGCACGGAGGGCTGGATCAGGGCAGGCGGTGTAGCGGACCGCACGCACGCGGCCGTCCGTGCCCAGGATGCGTCGATTCGACGCCACCTGCGACACCGTCGCCGTGCCGAGTCCCAGATGGGTGATGGGTCTCGGATGCGCGACGGCATCCCGTACCGAACCCGTCAGCCGTGACAACGTGGCACGGGCGAACGCTCCCTCGTAGCTCAGGGGATCCACACCTGCATCCTTCAGAATCTTCTCAGCGCCAAAATCGCAATCCGGCGCGTCGTGCTGATGCAGCGTGTGCACTGCCACGCGCGATACGGAGGTGCCGGCACCCTCGGCGAGCGCGGCACGAAAGGCATCATGACCCTCGTTGCCAATGCCGATCCAATCGACGGCACACAACACGATCGGTTCGCCGGGGCCGATCAGCACCACGCCGCGGGCGCGCAAACCGAGCTCCCAAAGATTGGTGACCGGATCGTAGGCCAACCGGCTGCCGACCGGCGGGGTGACGTCCAGATCAAAGGTGGCCAGCTTCAGAGGCTCCGCGGCCCACGCCGAAACGAACAGCGTCCAGCAGAGAAGGAAACCGAAAAGACGCGGGGCTTTCGCGAGAGTCATGCGCGGAGGATGGGAGCGAAAAGTCGAAGGTCGAAAGTCTAAAGTCGAAGGTCCTCCCTTTTGCCTTTTTCCTTTTTCCTTTTGCCTTGCCCCAATCACCGCCCCGCGGTGGGGAGGTAGCGATCGAACCAGTCGGCGAAAGCCAGAAGATCCCACAGCATCGACAGCCAGCCGTGCTTGCCGCCGTGATGTACTACTAATTCTACCGTGTCGCCCAGTTCCCGTGCCTTGGCTTGGTACCGCTGGGATTGCTCAAGCGGCACCAGCGTATCGGCATCCCCATGATAGATCAGGGTCGGCGGCAGGTTGGACGAGACATAGAAGAGCGGGGACATCTCGTGACCCACTTCCACCCACGGGGCGTGATTTGTCCGGTTCATGCCAAACGCGCTCACAAAACTCTTGGGCGGGCCGCCGTCATGGAGATTCTCCGTGGAGGGGCCGAGGTTCAGCAGATCGGTAACCGGGTAAAAGATGGCGACGGTCTGGACGGCGCTGCTCTCGCGTTCAACGGGATCCAGAGCATCGACCGGGCCCGGGCCGCCGCGCGTAGCGAGCATCAGGCTGAGGTGTCCGCCGGCACTGCCTCCGGTGACGCCGAGTCGCTTCGGATCGATCCCAAATTCCTTCGCGTTGGCCCGGATGAACCGGACCCCGCGGCTCACATCAGCAAAGGATTCCATCACCGTGGCCTCGGGCTGGGACACATGACACACCGCGAACACGGTGTACCCGCGTCGGAGCAATGGGGCGACCATCCAGGGATGGAAAGCGTTGGTGCCCGACTTCCATCCGCCGCTCACCATGAGTGCGACACCGAGGCCGTTGGGATGGTACGGACGGACGACGTCGAGCGTGAGATCGTGCCCGAGCCGCTTGCCATACACGAGGCGTTCGCGGCGCTCGATGGACGGGTGAAAATAGATCCACAGAGCCGCCACCGTCACCGTGAGCAGGGCGATCAGCGCCCCGAGGACGGCACCGATGCGAATCAGCCAGCGCTTGAGATTCATGGTTCGAGAGATCCTGGCGGTCGCGGTGAGAGTTGACCAGTCCCTGGACCGAAAACCCACGGAACCCGGGGCTGGCCAAAGCGCGCGGCGGCCGGTAGGGAATCCGCATCATGCGCGTCCTCCACGTCCACGCCCACTTCGACGACTTCGAATTCGTCGCCGCCGGCACCTTTGAGCTCTGGCGCCGGTCGCTGCCCGATTTCCGGGGACGGGTGCTGGTCTGCACCGACGGACGCAGTGGTCATCAGTTCCGCACCCGCGAAGAGACCGCCCGCGTCCGTCTCGCGGAACAGGAGGCTAGCGCCGCGCTGGGCGGCTATGAATTCGAGCTGCTCAAGAAGCCCGACGGACGCCCCTTCGAGGAGG
>JANXMD010000423.1 GCA_025354845.1 Verrucomicrobiota bacterium
CCTTCGGATCGGCCGCGACGCGGCCGAAGTATTTGTCGAACACCTCCGGAGTCAGATAGGCACTGTAGGAGCCGATCCACGCAAACCGGTCGAGGTTGCTGAATCCGGCGAAGAGTGATTGTCCTCCACCGCGCGAGAAGCCGGCGATGGCGCGCTTTCCACGGTCTCGGCTGACCCGGTAGCTAGTGTAGTGTCGCATAAATGACTGGTTTTATCAGTTTTTCACTCCAAACTGATGCCGTGCCTCGCGTTGCCCGGACAATTGAGCTGGATCCAACTGACCGCATTGAACTGGACCGATGGGTCGGTGCCCACGGAACTCCCCAGCAGGTGACCCAGCGATGTCGAATTGTCTTGGAGGCGTCTGCCGGCCACCAAGACAAGGACATCGCCGACACCCTGCAGATCAACGCCAAGACCGTGGCTCTATGGCGTGGCCGTTTCCTGAAGGAAGGAATTGATTGCCTCTGGGAGGTCGCTCCAGGGCGTGGCCGAAAGCCCCGGTATTCCGCAGGCAAGGTGGCGAAACTTATCGAGACGACGCTCCAAAGCCGTCCCGCCGGCGCCACCCATTGGAGCTGTCGCTCGATGGCCAAGGCGCAGGGAGTGAGCAAGGACACGGTGAGCCGGATCTGGCAGGCCCATCACATCAAGCCACACCGCAGCCGTGGCTTCAAAGTGTCTCGCGATCCGCAGTTTCTGGAGAAGCTGACCGATGTGGTGGGGTTATACCTGAACCCACCGACCAAGGCTTTGGTCCTCTGTGTTGACGAAAAGAGCCAAATTCAGGCTCTGGACCGCACGCAGCCGGGATTGCCGCTGAAGAAGGGGCGTTGCGGAACGATGACCCACGACTACAAGCGAAACGGGACGACGACGCTCTTTGCCGCGCTGGAAGTGGCGGATGGCAAGGTCGTGGGACAGTGCTATGCCCGGCATCGGCATCAGGAATTCGTGAAATTCCTCCAACACCTGGACGAGGAGTTCCCATCAAACTTGAAGCTCCATGTGATCATGGACAATTACGGGACTCACAAGCATCCCAGGGTTCAGAATTGGCTGAAGAGGCACCCGCGATTCATCCCGCATTTCATTCCGACGAGTTCGAGTTGGCTGAATCTGGTGGAACGGTGGTTCGGAGAGTTGACGGGCAAGCGGCTGCGCCGTGGCGTGTTCGTAAGCGTGAATGACCTCAAGGATGCGATCGACGAATTCCTGCGGGCGTGGAACACCGAACCCAAGCCATTCGTCTGGACGGCGACGGTGGATTCAATCGTCGAGAAGCTGAGCCGCTGCAGGCAGACTCTGGAAGGCATCAAGCCCGGTTGCACTCAGCCAAGAATGCGCAAAACAAAGGGAAAATAAATCCAGCGGTTTGTGCGACACTACACTAGGCGCCAGGCGACAGCACGTTTAGATTGCCCCCCGTGATCGACTGCCCCTGCCCTGCAAACTAGAGGTGAACGGACGGCTGTTCCTTGAGGCCGTAGAAGACCTTCCGCACCCCGTTGTAGCGGAATAGTTCCGCATAGCGTGCCCACGAAATCACGGTCCGCAGAATGAGTCGGGGACGCTCGTGTGGGAACGCCTTCCCGAGCTTGTCGAGCACCACCGCCTCATCTACCTCCAGGGTCGGAGATTGCTTCAGCATCTGCACGACTTGGTCGAAAATAAACAGGCCGCGGAGCGTGGTGTTGAGCAGTTGCTGGCGGGTGCTGATGTCCGCCGCCAGAAAGCGAATCCCTTCTTGGCTCATTTCGACGCGTCCTCCAGGAGTGGAAATCCAACCCAGGATTTCACCAGCCTTCAGCACGAGGAGCAATTGCACCAATTCCAGATCCACGTGACGTGCCAGCTCAAACAACTCCTGGCTGCCCTCGTTCTCCAACACCTCCAGCAGGCCGATCGCTCGACTTAGGGAAATCGTGGGAATGGACTGCACCGGCAACCCCCCTGCGCCCACGCCCGACACGCGCGCCGGCTCCGCGGGAAACACCGATTTGGTGATCAAAGCGTGCAGTTTTTCAATGAGCCCGATGAATTCGGGGTGGTGCTCGTCGCGCGGAAACGGGAGCGGGTTGTCCAGAATGGCTCGGATCGCACCAGGATGCGTTCCCATCACCACCAAGCGCGTGGCCATGAACACGGCCTCTGCGATGCTGTGCGTGACCATCAGAATCGTGTTCACCGGAGACTTCTTGCCGGTGTAAATATCGATCACCTCATTGCGCAGCGTCTCGCTGGTGAGCACATCCAGGGCGCTAAACGGTTCATCCATGCAGAGGAGTTCCGGTTCACTGGCCAGGGCCCTGGCCAGTCCCACTCGCTGCTTCATGCCACCGGACAACTCCTTGGGATAGGCCTCCTCAGAACCCGTCAAGCCAACGGTTTCGATTACGCCCTTCACTCGCTCGATGCGCTCCTTTGCGTCCACGATCGAGTGCGGCAGACCCGCG
>JANXMD010000452.1 GCA_025354845.1 Verrucomicrobiota bacterium
TCTCCTCCTATGTGCGTCCCGGAACTGTGTTTCGGGCACCGCCGGGAAGCGCTCCGTTCGACCACACCTCGTTGCTGGCCACCTTGCGTGATTGGTTGGATTTGGAGGGCGATCCGATCAAGCCTTTCCTGCCCAGCCCCCGAATTAAGGCAGCCCCCACATTGGAGTCGGTGTTGACCCAGAATGACTCGGGAAAAATAGCCGACTGGCCCGAGATAACGGCAACCTGCGCCATCGAAGACGATGACAAATCTCTTCAGGCGCCTTTGAGCGGGTTGCAAAAGGGTCTGCTGTTGGCGGCGGTGCGGCAGAATAGCGACAACCTGAACGATGCTGGCACTGTCGCCCAAATCCAGGCCGTGGCATCGCTGCAGACCTACGAGCACGCCCTGAACTTCATGCATCCGGATGCGCCCTAGACGGTTTTTGGTCTTCCACACTGTGATCGTGGGGCCAAAGACCGGTTCGCGATGCGGAGGGAACCGGCCTAGGGCACGCCTAATATCGCCCGGCCTTCAGGGTCGGCTCCAAGTATTCGCCTCCGCTTGGATCAACAAAATCAGCTAACCTGTGCTCCGGCCGCCAAGTCCAAACCGCCGCACCGAATTCGAGGCACACCTCGTTGTGGGTGTCCAAATTCCGACCCGCCGGTCCGCTCCCGTCCAATGGTTTATTCCCAAATCGGTAGAATGCAGTGCAGCTCTGCTGCGAGGTAGTTCATTCTGGATTCCCTCAGGCTGGTTTCATCGTCTTATTTCGCCCCGAAAAGCGGCATCTTCGTGACCGCCTCTCGAAGCGTGGCTACTTCCAGCTTTGTGTAGACGGCGTTCATCGCCTTGGAGGAGTGGCCCGTGAGCTTCATCCGCAGTTCATCCGAAACCCCCTTGTTCGCGAGAATGGTATTGAAGCCATGGCGGAGGGAATGAAATGTCCGCTGGGTGAATTTGCGCATTCCCTTCCCTTCGACGACCCCCAGGTCGATTCCGGCTTTCCTTGCGATCCGTTTGAAGCCTTCCGACAGTCCGTGTTTTCCCCCTGGCCCCTTGGTGGCCAGTTTTGGACACAGGAAACCGTTGGCGCCGAAAGTCCGAAGGTAATCGAGGTGTTCCATTACATGGTAATGCATCGGCATGACGACTTTCTTGCCGGTCTTTTGTTGCTGAAAGACGATAACGCCATCGGTTGGATGCACGTTCTCCCACTTCATTTGGACGCAGTCGCTCAACCGTGCCCCAATGAAGGCGCCCAGGATGATTAACGTTTGCCATTCAAGTGAAGGGGCAGCCGCAATCAGCCTTTGCACCTCCTCTTGTGTAAAAAGGCCGCGTTCGGAACTCACCTCTTTGGGCAACTGAACGGCGGACACCGGATTCCGGAGGATGATGCCGTAGAGTTCGGCACGCCGAAAGGCGCTCTTCAGGGATTTGACGTCCACAATCGCGGTTTTCGGTGCGGAACCTGAGTTTAACCGCCAGTTGAGAAACCCTTCTACATCGGCCGGCGTCACCGATGTGACTGCATTCTTCGCGCGGGGCCCCAAATGAGCTAGAAAGAGGCGGACTGTGTTCGCGTAGCGTTCGAGTGTCCCAGGTCGGCATTTGGCTTTCACGCCCTCCAGCCATCCCGTCAAGTAGTCGGCGACCGATGGGACCGCCAGGCTTTCCCCATTCACCTTTTCGGCCACATCGTTGAGCACCTTGCGGAGTTGGTCGGTCGTCAACGCACCAGCGCGGGCTTGCTGTTCCACCCGTTCCAAATCTACCGCAATCCGCATTGCCTGATTCCGGTCGGCGGTCTTGGCTGAGCGCTTCAATTGCCGCCCGGTGCGGTCAGTGAAGCACGCAATCCAGAAGCGCGATTCAGCTCTGCGGATGACAGTTGCCATGACCTGAGAATAAAAACGGGAATAAGAACTTCAATTCAATCCGTTCAAACGCATCGCATCCTGTTGATAATCAATACTCCGAAAAAGGAGTATCGAGACGAGGGTTCGATTCCCTTCACCCGCTCCATTGATTATCAAG
>JANXMD010000471.1 GCA_025354845.1 Verrucomicrobiota bacterium
CTTCTCCCGCGCCGCGACATACTTCCCGAGGAGAAAATGAAATTCATCCGTCGCCATCGTGCGCTGGAACTCTGCGCCCTGGATCACCTCGCGCACGAAGGCGTCGGTGTCGAGCAGCACGTTGTAGTCGAAGAGCACGTCGTAAATGCGGATGACGCCTTCCTCGTGAAGCTCGATGTCGTCGAGGAACGGCGTGCCGCTGTGCAGCTGCATATCGAGGCCGAAGTGCAGGTCGTGATACAGGTTCGCGCCGGTCGAGATGATCCAGTCCACAAAACCCGCCTTCATGAGCGGGATGATGCAGCTCTTGCCGAGACCGGCCGGCGTGAGCGCGCCGGTGAGAGACATGCCGATGTAGCCGTCATCGGGCAGCATCTTGCGGGCGAGAAGCTGCGCCGCCTCGCGGAGACGGCCGCCGTTGTAGGCCAGCATCGATTGGTCGATCAGGTCGGCGGCGGAGATGTTCTTTCCCACACCGAACGGATTCAGACGCGGGTAGGCGGCGAACTTCTTCGAAAGCGGTTTGCTCATGCGCGGGAGAGTGTGGCGGCCGGGCGGCGGCAAAAAAGAGAAATCCTGCGGCGGTTTACGGTCCGAAAACTGGGTGCCATGGCCGGGCGGTTGTGGTTTGAATGGGGCATGAACCCCGCGCGCGATCTCCGGCGTGTCCTCCTCCTGGCGGTCGTCCTCGGTCTGGCCGGATGCGCCGCGTCCGCCCGCGAAATGCTGCCGGGGACCCGGCTGCTGACGGGAACAAACGATCTCGCCTTCGAAATGGTCGGGGGAATAGCCCGTTTTCTGAATCGTGAGGGCGCGTCCAACACGGTGCGTCGCGCCGATCTGTGGAAATGGAACGGGGAGAAACTCACGCTGGAGACCTACGTGCACCGGTTTGATTCGAACCGAATCCGGTTGCGGGAACGATTGGGCCTGGCCGATCCCCGCGATGCCCGCGGGCCAGTGACGCTGCGTCATTCGGCGGCCATCGCCGGCGCCCCTGCGGTGGCTCCGCACGAACTGGCCCGGGGCTCCGGGTTTCGTGCGTATGCGGTCTCGTGGACCGTGTTTCGCGGGGTGGAAGGCGAGGGACTGTTGCTGCTTCCCGATGGCGAACCGAAAGGAGACGTCATTGCCGTCCCGGATTGTGAGACCACGCCGGAGCAATTCGCCGGTCTCGCCCCCGGCCTCCAGCCGCGGCAGCAACTGGCCCGTCTGTGCGCCGAGCAGGGATGCCGCGTGATCGTTCCCTGCCTGGTCGATCGGGGCACCGAGCCCGCTGGCGTCTTGGGGTTGAAGCCCACGGGGCACAGCAAGCGGGAGACGTTGTGGCGGGCCGGATATGAGATGGGGCGAACCGTAATTGGATACGAACTGCAGCGAATCTTCGCGGCGGCAGACTGGCTGGAGCAGACGCGGCGTCCGGGGACGGTTTCCTGGGAAGTGATCGATCTGCTCAAGGCGGGAAAAGGTTCAAACCCGCCCCATGAGTTTCTCGGAATCGTGGGACATGGCGAGGGTGGGCTGCTGGCCTTGTACGCGGCCGCATGCGACACGCGATTCCACACCACCTACGTCAGCGGCTACTTCGGGCCCAAGGAGCAATTGTGGGAGCAACCCATTGATCGAAATGTCTTCGGGTTGCTCCGCGAATTCAGCGATGCCGAGGTGGGCGCTTTGGTTGCCCCGAGAACGCTCTGGCTCGAAACGGGACAGTATCCCGAGGTGACCCAGACGGATGCGCACGGCGGTGCGCCGGGTCGCGTCACTCGTCCCGACGAGAATGCCATCACCCTCGAATTCGCGCGGCTCCAAAAGATCGCGGGCTCGGTGCCCATCGGCCATCTGCACAACCAGCCGGATCGGTTTGGCGACTACCTCAGCCGATTCCTTTTTTCTCTCACTGGCTCGAATCCTGGTGTGATGTTTGAACCGGGATCCTCGCCGGAGCTTTCCGCGAAGCTACCCAACGCAGGCGAACGCACCCTCCGCCAATATCGGCAGGTGCTCGACGACACCCAATGGCTCATGCGCGAGGGCGAGTATGCGCGACGCGAATACTGGAAGGCGGCCCCACTGCAGTCCTTTTCCGGGTTCACCAACTCGTCGAAGTGGTATCGTGAGGCGTTTCGAACCAATGTGATTGGCGTGATCCCCAAGGCATCCGTGCCGCCGGATCCGCAGACCCGCTTCCTCGGCGAAACCAACGGCGTGCGACGCTACGAAGTCGTCCTTCAGGTCCATCCCGACGTCTTCGCGCACGGAATTCTTTGTGTTCCCGTCGACATCAAGCCGGAGGAGCGACGTCCGGTGGTGGTGTGCCAACACGGATTGGAGGGGCGGCCGACCGACGTCTCCGATCCGGCGGTGAACAGCCAATACTACCACCAATACGGCCTGCGACTGGCCGAACGCGGCTTTGTGACGTTCGCCCCGCAGAATCCCTACATTGGTGGCACGCGATTTCGTCAGGTGCTGCACCAAGCCCAGCCACTGGGGCTCACGCTGTGGTCCTTCATGATTCGCCAGCATGAGGTCCTCACCGACTGGCTGGCTTCACAGCCGTTCGTCGATCCATCGCGCATCGCCTTCTACGGATTGAGCTACGGGGGCAAGAGCGCCATGCGCATTCCGATCCTCGTGGATCGCTACTGCCTAAGCATTTGTTCGGCCGACTATAACGAGTGGATCTGGAAGAACGTCTCGGCACGGGCGAACTACAGCTACCTGTTCAACAACGAATACGACATGCCGGAGTGGAATCTCGGCAACACCTTCAACTACGCCGAGATGTCGTGGTTGATCTTCCCGCGGCCGTTCATGGTGGAACGCGGCCACGATGACGGCGTGGCTCCTGACGAGTGGGTGGCCTACGAGTACGCCAAGACCCGCCGGCATTACGTCAAGATGGGTATGGCCGACCGGACCGAGATCGAGTTTTTCGATGGCCCTCATTCCATTCACGGCGTTGGCACCTTTGCGTTCCTCCATCGCCACCTGGGGTGGGGACACTGAAGAGGACACGAATTTCACGAATTCCACGGATCCGAAAACGCTGATCACGAAGGAAAGGCGACTATGTCCGAGGATGTTTAGACAAACTCCGGAAGCGAAAAAGGGCCCCGTTTTGGCGGGACCCTCTTTCGACTTTTGAGGCTGTGAGAGGTTGGATTCTTTCCGTGAAAATCGGTGAAATCCGTGTCCAGTCCCATCCTCACTTCGCCTGAACTTCGTCCTTTTTCGGGGCGTCAGCCGTCACCGGCTTCGCGTTCGCGCCGATGGCGAAGAGGTGGGTCTGCGAAGCGATGTACATGGTGCCGTTCGCGATGACCGGGGTGCTGTAAACCGGGGCACCGAGATTGGTTTCGCTCAGCACCTGGGGTTTGTCACCGCCCTTTGCCGCCAGCACCACGAAGTCACCGTCCTCGTCGCCCACATACACCTTACCGTCAGCAACCATGGTCGAACCCCACATGTGGGCCTTCATGTCGTACACCCAGTTCAGCTTTCCGGTTTCGGCGTCGAGGCAGTGCACGAAGCCCGAGAAGTCACCGATGAACAGCAGGCCGGTCTTCGGATCAATGCTGACCGAAGAGATGGAGCGCTTGATCCCTTTGTATTCCCAGATCACGCCGGTCTTGGTGACATCGCCGGTCTTGGTGGCATCGAGGCACACCAGATGGCCCACGCCTTCACCGTGCTCGGGGTCCTGGCCGGTCGCGACATACACGCGGTTCTTGTAGAAGACTGGCGTGGAGTTGATCTCGCTCGGGCCCTCGGCGGCCGGGTACTTGAACGGCTTGCCGTTCTTGTCGGTCTTGTACTCGGGCGGATTGAGATCGGCCCAAAACACCTTCTTGAGATAGGACGAATCCTTCTCCTCCTCGCGGTCCAGGACGGCGCCGGGAAGGATTGGAACGATCTTGGAGCCGTCACCCTTCTGGGGCTTGGCATCCAGCGCGTAAAGCACGCCGTCGCCACCGCCGAAGAACACGAGGTTTTTGTCGCCAACCTTCCCGGTCGACGGCGAGGTCCACTGCCCGTGGAAGATGCGCGGCCCGATGCCGGCGTTGTCTTCGGCGACCAGCTTGCCGGTCTTGGGATCCAGCGCGATGAAGCTCGGCGAGGTCGGGGAGGGGATGTTGACGTGCGTCCAGTCCTGCCCGTTGGAGGTGCAGATGTAGAGGAGGCCGTCCACCATCAGCACGGAGCAGTTGGACGCGTTGTGCGGGAATACGCCCAACTCGTCCATCATGTCGTAGCGCCAGAGGATGTCGGCATCGGTTTTACCCGGCTCGACCGGCGGCTTGCCGGTGTCCAGCGCGAGGTACTTGGCCTCGTCCTTGTAGGGGCCGTCATTGCCGTTGGCCATGCCCTCGGTGTCGAGGCAGAGCACTTCGCAACGGCTGGTAACTACGTAGAGGCGCTTGCCGTCGATCAGCGGGGAGGCAAGCAAACCGAGGTTCTCCCAGTCGTTCACCTTGCCGGATTTCAGCTTCGGCACCACCAACTGCCAGAGGAAGGCGCCGGTTTTCTCGTCAAAGCAGTAGAGCACCGAGCGATCGCCCACATGACGCTTGTCGCGCGGGGATTCGTTGTTGGTGCCGACATACACTTTGCCGTCGGCCACCACAGGATTGCCGTAGCTCTGCGAGCCCAGCTTCACCGCCCACTTCACGCTCTTGGTGGTGGCGAGATCAATCTCCTCGGTGCCTGTCTTGACCTTGCCCGGATTGAACGACTCGGGAAGTCCCGTGGCGGGCGAGTAGAAATTGCGGCCGGGATCATTGCCGCCCCACTGCGGCCAGTCCTCGGCGTTGGCGGCCGCAAGGGCCAGACTGCACGCGGCCGCCCAACGAAGGGCACCGGCCGGGCGAATGGAATTCTGCTTCATGGTCATGTCTTGAAATCGAGTTGCTACGAAATCTCAGTCCTTCTGCCTCTTCTTGTTCCTCTTAATCCTAAACTTAATCCTAATCTTAATCTTCTTCGCCCCCGTCCATTGAACTCGTGGGCGAGAGATTAAGATTAGGATTAAGATTAAGATTAAGATTAAGAATAAGAGGGGAATGCGGCGAACTTGGGTTCAGTCCTACCCCATCAATCGGGTTCTTGGATTTGGTCGAACTCATGATCCTATTCCGCTTCCACGCGGTACTCCACTGGCTCCTCATGCAGTCGGTTCTCTGAATTGCTTCGGATCAATCCGACGAGCATCGAGACAATTTCAATCAAGTGCACTTTTCCAATCTCGATGCACTGCGGGGTCACGAGTTTCCGGGAAACCAAAACATCCAACGCCGCCGCGCATTCAAGTGCTGATCCGCGAGCGATGTCGAAAAATCGGCACCGATCGGCTGCTGAAAATCTTCCGTTCCCCTCGGCGATATTCAGGGGAATAGAGGTCGAGGCGCGATCCAACTGACCGGCCACTGCGTGTTTCCCGGGAATCGATGCGAGAATCTCTACGGTCCACGCGACGAACTCAAGCGAGCGCTGGTAGACGCTCAGCTTTTCATGGTCGAAGCGGGGTGGCATTGGGGGCGAGTGAGATTACGATTACGATTAAGATTAAGATTAAGATTACGATTACGATTAAGATTAAGATTAAGATTACGATTACGATTAAGAGTACGATTAAGAGTAAGAGGAAGCGGTTCGGGGCGGATCAATTTGCCGTCACGCTGATGTTGTCGATGGCGATCCGCATGTCCTGCGGGGCGAAGCCGTAGAGGCCAGGGGATCCTTCGGTGTGGGCATGTTTGTGCGGCACTTCGATGTTCCAGGCCTCGGGCTCCGCGTCCCCCTTCTTCCAAGCTTTGGCGCGCACGATGCCGGATCCATCGGCGGCCACATCGACGCGGGTTTTGAGGTGATACCAGGTCTCCGGCACCCACTTGAATGGCGCGGCCACCTTGATGCGTTCCTGGTTCGAGTTGACCTCAATCTGCTGCGAGTTGCCTTTCAGCACGATGATGTAGCGCTGATTGATCAATCCCACCTCGGACATCTTCCTCTTGT
This sequence comes from Verrucomicrobiota bacterium, assembly GCA_025354845.1. Classification (GTDB taxonomy): domain Bacteria; phylum Verrucomicrobiota; class Verrucomicrobiia; order Limisphaerales; family UBA9464; genus CAIVQB01. The sequence goes on from JANXMD010000471.1 coordinate 6,019, forward strand.
TGCCCTCGGTGAGGACGTCGGCTTCCACCGTGTAGTTCTTCATGTCGGGGAATCCGAAGAAGACCTGGCCGCGCTGAAAGAGCTTGTTGTCGATCGTCTTCACCAGTGCCTGGTTGGTGCCGCCGTCGAGATCCTTGGCGCGAACCTCAAACCGGAAGCGCGCCGAATTCCAAGGCAACGGCGGGTAGGAGAAGGCAGTCGGGGTCTCCACCGTGTTGGTGGTCAGATTGGTGAGTGCGAAGCTCTGGAAGTTTTGGTTGAGCGGGATGCCGGGCAGCACGCGGCCCTTGATGTATCCGGACACTTCGGTGCCATCCGCCAGCTTCAACGTGGCCTTGAACTGGCCGGCGCTGCCCACTGGGACGCGATCCGCCACCAGCTGGCCGGCGGCGTTGAAGCTGCCTTTCAGGGTCGCCTTCACCAGCGCGGTGGGCGGGATGAACGGCTCCCACTTCAGGCTCGCGGCGTCCACCGACTCGGTGACGGTGAAGCCATTCGCATCAAGCACACGAACGCGGAAGGACTGGGTTTGGCCCGGACGGAGAAGCACCTCGTAGGGGATCGCCTGTAGCTGCTTGGCCGCTCCAGCGGCGGGCCACTCGGGCACTGCGGGGGCGGGGGCGAGACCGGTGCCGTTGCCTGCTTTGCCGAAGGCGTAAAGCTTCTTGTCGGTCTGGAGATACAGCTTGCCGTTGTAACCGACCGGCGAGCCAAAGACGCGTCCCGTGACCTGCGTTCGGCTGATCTCCTCGGCACCGTCCGCGCCCGGCTTGAGGACGATGAGGTCGCCGTTGGCCACGCTGTTGGCATCGGATGAGGCCACCGCATTGGCATCCTTCAGGGTCACGTACATGCCGATGTAGAGGAGTCCATTGGCGTAGAACGGCGTGCTTTGACGCTGTTCGATGCCGACCTTTTTTTTCCACTGCACCTTGCCATCTGCGGCGTTGACGGCGCAGAGGTCACCCGTGCCGGTGACTTCGTAGATCGTGTCACCCACTGGAATCGGCGAGCTAGCCAGCGATCCCACGCCATTGCGCCACGACTCAAAGGTAGTCGGCGGAAAAACGTGGGGCGTGGTGGAGTTGGTGGGATGCACCTGCGCCGGCGGCGGAATGCGGAACGAGGCCATGCGTCCGATTTCTGAGGAATCGAGATTCTCGGACTCGTGCAGCGCGATGAGGTTATCCTTGTGGCGGATCAATGCGGCGTTGATGCCGCCCTTGGCACCGGCCTTGGCGAAGGCGAACCGCCACAGCGGCTCGCCGGTGCGCGCATTGATGGCCAGTACGGAACTGTCGCCACCGGCGCTGTACAGCACGCGCTTGCCATCCCAGAGATCCAGCCAGGGTTGGGAAAAGGTGTTGTCCTGCGGGCGGTCCCCCGGCGCACTGGACCACACGAGTTGGCCGGTCTTCTTGTCGAAGGCGTAAAAGCGATCGCCGGCCGCTCCATGGGCGCCCCAGGAGCTGGTGATGCCGCGGGTAATGACCAGTTCCTTATCGATCACTGGCGAGGCAGTGCGGGAGTTGGGGAAGGTCAGACGGCCGAACTCCTCCATCATCGAGTGCTTCCAAAGCAGCTTGCCGTCGGCGGTAAAGGCCATCAGCAGGCCTTGCGTGTGGAGGGCGTACACATTGCCGGTTTCGGGATCGATCGAAGGCGACGAGGTGGCGTAGCGGCTGTAGACGGTGTCGCTCAGGAAGTCGTTTTCGGCGTGTTGCCAGAGCTGCGCACCGGTGTCGGCGTCGAAGCAGGCCATGATCTCGCGGAGATCGGGGCCGTCGCCGAGGTACCCGTTGATGTAGAGCTTGCCGTCGGAGATGACCGGAGAGCTTTGGCCTGGAAAATCCACCGACCAAAGCGGCGCCTTGGCGTCGACCTTGGTGGGAAGACCGGTTTCGCGGGACACCGAGGTCTGCTCGGGACCGCGCCAGCTCAGCCATCCGGTAGCGGCGAAGACGGAACCCAGGGAAGAGGCGGAGAAGTGGAGCGCGGCAACGGCCGCAACAGCCGGGAAAAGAGAACGGTTCATACGGCAATTCAGGAGCGCGGGACGCAGGAAACACACCCCTACGTCAGTCATCATGCGAACGCTTGGCACCATGCCGCGACCCCGGCTCCAAGGCAACCCAAATGATACGGGTGCGTACGATCTTGCGGCATCGGTGTCCCCACAACCGAGTGAATCGAGGGCGGCGCCCGCCCAAAGAACAGACAACGAGGGAGCCGGCGGAAAGATCCGAAAGGTTCACCCTGGCTTGATGGTTTCTAGCTGAGGTCTGGACGTTGATGCTCTCAATTCCTCTGCGAGCGGTGGTGCGCCGTGGGACCTAGACCCTGAAAACGCAGATTCGTCTTGGCCTTCTGCCGAGACTCCGCTACGAAAAAACAAGCCGAGGTGGCCCATCCAATCCAACTAAATCTTGGAACGAACTTCTGCCCTCATTCATGCCACGTGCCTATAGTTTGATGGTTGGCTTGACTGAGGTGGATGAGACCGGTCCCTACTACAGCCGCCATTTTCCCGGCTTTGACAGCCGGCGAGGGTGTGAGGGTTGCCGCAGGGACGTGGATAAAATGGAGAGCCTGGGCCACTACTTGGGATTCGATCGAGTCACGGCAAAGCATTTGTTGAACGCGGAGGCGACGCGATCTCGACTGCTTGGGGTCCTGGAGATCGCGGCCGATGCGTCGTCGCCGCTTCAGCCAGATGACCTCTTTCTGCTGTATCTGAGTTGTCACGGGCACACCTTGGGAGAGGGACCCGTAAAAAAGGTGGGATCCCTGGTCGGGAACAATATTAATCTCTTCCTGCTGCACGACCACCCCATCGTGAATCTCGATCTGCAGGATGCGCTGCTGAGGATCGCTTTACTGAAGAAAGTCCGTGTGGTCACCATCATTGATGCCTGTCATGCAGGATTGGGGACGAACCTTGCCGTGGAAGGCCAAAACCTGTCCGCCCACCTCGTGGGGATTGCGAACGAAGCGTTTCGCGAATCCGCGGCCCGCCTTGCGAAATGGTTTGGCCAACCCTTTGAGGTGCCCAGGCCTGGAATTCTTGACAACCCGGGGGAATTGTCGCGGAAGCGCTCCAATCAGGTAGCCCTCGTGCTGAACGCCCAAATTCAACTGCTGCAGAAGGGCAATGCTCGGGTGCAGAGGCCGACGCCGGGAATCGCGCACTTTGGCGCGGTCCGCGACCGAGGCGTTGCCCAGGGTGGAGAGCGGGGAAGCCTCTTTACCGACACGTTCGTTCGTGCCTTCACGAGTGGAGCATCCGAGCTCACCTACCGCGAATTCGCCAATCATCTTGCGAACGTCATGCCGCGGCGGCAGGTGCCCGTATTTGAGCCCGGTGATTCGTCTATGTTTCACAACACCTGTTTTCTTGAGATGCAGAGAATCCTTCAGATTGATTGATCCCCCATCCAACCATGCCCTCCCCTCAATCTCGCTGGTACAGCCGATGCAGACTCCTGTTTCTTCTGATAGGGTGTGTTTATCTCGCCGGATGTTATAGCAACACCTACTCCGTCAAGCTGGATCAAGTATCCAATACCCGTTCCAAGCTGACGCCGGTGGGGCCGGGCGACGCTCTCCTGGGAGGCAGAAAGGGCGTGGTGAGATACTTCCTTCCGATTCCCTATGTAGAGGTGGTGATTTATGAAGTGAAGTCCTTCGGCAAGGTGGAGCTGCATCCGGTCATTCGATCCGCGGCTGTCGCCGATGTGGCGAATCCCATCCTGTTGGTTGATCGCTACCTCTGGACGGTGGAACACGACCTCAAGGTGGAATTGTCGCCCGAGGGATTCATTGATCGGATTTCCTACCAGCGGAAGCCGAAGGCTGCCGAGGCCATCGGCGCGTTGGCTCGTGCCGCCCTGAGCGCGGTGTCTCCGGTTCCCCTGCCGTTCAAAGGTGATGCCGACTTTCCCGAGTACTCCAGAGTCGTTTACCAGCACAGCTTTCCGCTGGAGGTTCTGTTGGAGGCATCGCCGACCACGATTGGTCCGATCAACGGGCGTTATTTCGATCTTTCCGTTCAAAGAGCTGGTGGCAAAGAAAGGGGGACTCCCGCGGGGTATTCGGGCTACCCGACGGCTTCCCCGACCAACACGATGGAATTTGGGCGATTCCCGGGAGATCCAGGAGTCTTTCACCGTCCGCTGGCCCCGTTTGAGGTCACGCTCAGCGAGTTGGCGATTCCTTCCGCGACCGATGCGGGACGGGTCGTCAATTTGGAGCGAAGCGGCCGCAATATTAAAGTCTACGATCCCAATTTGCCAGCCGGGGCGGAGCCGCTGATGACCTTTCAGGATCTTCCCCCAAGAAACCCCGTTCGTGTCCCGGGACAAAAGGTGACGGCCATTTTGGTTCCGGCGAGTTCACCGATTGATATTCAACAGATCGTCTATTGTCCGGATCCGCAACAGGTGGATTTGATCCGATTCCCAGAAGTTTGGCTCGCCACCCGTGAGCTCGATCTTCGTTTCAGTGCGGGTACGGTTCGTGAGATCCGGGTTCATCACGAGAGCGAAATCATGGCCGCCGTGAACGCGATCTTGGGACCCGCGAACTCAGTCACCGCCACCGCCTCGGGCATTTTCACGGTCAACGTTCACCACGATGGGGAGCGGCCTAGTTCCGGCGACAAGGGAACCCGCGGGGGTGGCAACCAACAGCCAAAGGAGTAGTGCCGACGCGGGTCGTTTTTTTGGACTACCAGCGGACCAGTAGGCCATCCTCGGTCAAGCCGTATAGTGGATGTTGCCCGGAGAGGTGGAGGAGGCGGGTCAAGGGATGCTCGCCGGGCTCGGCGTTGAGCTGACGGTGCGTGAACCACACCAGGTTCTGCCCGTCGCTGGGACGGACGATTCCGAGGCGCCCGCGCTCTCCGGCGACAAGAAGTCGGGACCCATCCGGCACTGCCAGCATCTGGACCGGTGAGTCGAGGTTGCCCGGCAGACTGACGTGGACATTCGGCGTGCGAATGCCACTTCGAATTAAAGTGCCGTCTTCGCGGGCGATGAGGAACGCGTCGGTGCCGGGGATAAAGCATGCAGCCGCGAAGGCCTTTCGACCACTGCCAATGCGGACGGGGATGGCTTCGCCGGATTCCAGATTCCAAAGGGTGGCGCTCGACTCCCAGCCCACCGTGATGCCCCAGCGGCCGTCCTCGCTTATGGCCACGTCGATAATTGGCTTCCTACTTGGACATTCGGCGACCGCCAGCTCTTCATATCCTTCAGGGGTGTTTTTCCAGATGGAGACCCGCTCCTGAGTGTAGAGAAGGAGACGACTGCGGTCCTTTGAGGCCTGTCCTGCGGTGGTTCCAATTGTGGACGCTAGCCCCTTCAGGCGCTGGGTCTCGGCTCCGGTTGTGATGTCCTTCCTCACCAGAGCTCCGTGCGGGTCGAGGCCCCAAAGACCGCGTCCCTGCGCATCGAATACCAAGGGCATGTGGATTCCGTCCAAGGTCTTCCCTCGGGTGAAGTCCTCGGTACGGACAAGTGTTACTGAATGGGTGCTGGCGGAGGCGGCGATCCAGGTCTCGTCCGGGCTGGCGATCAACTGGCCAGGGCCGGTACCCGACTTGAAACCGTGGAGGACGTCAGGAGTGGAATGGGCTGGCGGGTGCCGGATGTCCCAGATCCGAATCTCGCCATCGGCGTCACCGCTGGCGAGGCGGTCTCCGTTTAGCGTCCAGGCAAGGGCGGTGATTTGATTTCGGTTTCCGAAGAGCGTTTGCTCGACGTTGAGGGTGTTCGGATTTCGTAGCTGGACTCTTTGATCCACCGTGCCCGTGGCTAGTAAACGGCCGTCGGGAGAAAAGCTCATCACGGTGGTCTGTGCATCCCGCATCGTTGCCAGTGGCTCAAAGCCTTGGATCGTCCGGAAGAGGGAAACCGTACCGAGATTCATCTCTCCGTACGCCGCGCGAGATCCGTCCGGCGAGATCGCGATGCTGTTGATCTTGCGTGTGGGAACGGTGATTTGGGTGGTGGAGAGGTTGGAGAGCGTGGTGAGGAAGAGCAGGGAGGTGTAGTCGTTTTCAAGGCCGACACTGTGCCGGTAGAGCAGGCGGGCGCCGTCGCGTGTAAGGCATGCGTAGGACTCGGGTAATCGAGGACCGGGGTCGCGAGGAAGACCGGCGTGCCAGTGGATGGAGTCCGGGGCGGAAGCGTTGTGGAGATTCCAGCGCAGGAGACGCTCCGGATGTTCGTAGTTGAGTGCGAAGACCGTGTCGCTGGCGGGATCGACACCGATGGCGAGCCAGCGTCCAGGAATCTCCCCTGATTGAAGCGTGGCGGTGGCAGTGCTCCAGGCGGCCAGGGGACGATTGGTGGGCTGATCGGTGACATATCGGGTGGCGATGAACCTGTCGCCGGAGCTGGTGAATCCCGCCAACTCCGCGACGTTCGTGGCCACACCCAGAAGTTTCCCGTCGGCGGATCGGAACAGGCGCACCTCGGCATCCCCGGTAGCCACCGCCAGGAGAGTGCCGTCGGGACTGAAGGCCAGCTGATCCACGGACGCCCCTGAAGTGGAAACGCGGACGGCAGAATCACCCTCGGTTTGGCGCTCGAGGAGTGCGAGTTCGAGGCCTCCGCCCATTGCGTCCGCCGACCGCGCCTTCTTCAAGGCCTGGTCTGCATTGCCCAGTTGATCTCGGGCCAGATTGCTGGCGGCGTCCGTCAAATAGGCGCGGTAAAGGGCGAAGGTTCTTTCCCGAAGCGCCGCCTCCTTTTCCTTCACCTGGACTTGGAACTGGCGGGCGAGAAGCACGGCAAACAGCGCGGTAGGGACGGCGATGCCTGCTGTCCAGGATGCGAGGCGTGCCCACCGCTTCAAGCGTCGCGAGCGTTCCGGGTCTTC
>JANXMD010000485.1 GCA_025354845.1 Verrucomicrobiota bacterium
CGGCCTGAAACACAAAGCCCAGCTGATCGGTTCCGGGGCGATCCTACTTTCAGCCCTCAAGGCTCAGGAGATCCTGGAGCAGTACGGCGTCAGCGCCGATGTCTGGAGCGCCACCAGCTTCAAGCGTCTTCGCAGCGAGGCCCAGGCGGCCAAGCGCTGGAACATGCTCCACCCGACCGCGACCCCGCAGAAAAGCTACCTCGAGTCGATTGTTGAAAAGGAGCAGGGCGTCTGGGTAGCCGTGAGCGACAACCTCAAGCTGGTGGCCGACCAGATTGCTCCATGGATTCCCGGCGGTCTGATGACCCTGGGCTGCGACGGCTTTGGCCGCAGCGAAGTTCGACCAGCGCTGCGCCGATTCTTCGAAGTGGACGGCGAATGCACCGCCGTGGCGACGCTCTATAAGCTCAGCCAGACCGGCGCAGTGCCCGCCTCGCTCGTGGCGAAGGCAATCCAGGAGCTCGGTATCGATCCTGAAAAGGCGTACGGCATCTGCCTCTGACGTCAAGGCGGGCCCTGATTTCCGTTGCCCGTTCCTGTGGTAGGGAAGGGACCGGCGACGAGGCGTCGTGGTTGGAGACGTTGCATCCCATGCCCCGCGGCTACTGGGCTTGTGTTTCTTCGGTCGCACCGTGGGCGTGACACCTTTGTAGAATTGAAACCAAGAGGAATCTCCCGAGCTCCGTCGGAGCGGTCATTCCTGAGTGAAGACGTCGCGCCTTCGGGAACCTTCTTTAGCTGCCGTTTGGAGGACTATTGATTCGCCAGCTCCTTGGACGAAAAATCAACCCGATCGTCGCCTTGGGAAACAATGAGCGAGGATTCCCAGATTTCGGCGGTTCCTCGGGTGATTCCTACCAAGCGTTCCGGAGATCCCGAAAACTCAAGCCAGTCGATCGGAATCGGTGTCGATTCCATGCGTGCGATTTCACGACGCGTCAGCAGATCGATGATTCGAACCGAGCCGGTATCGAGCCCGATGGCGAGCCGGGTGCCATCCTTCGAGAACGCCGAGGAACACGCGGCGATCGGCCACGTCCTGATGTTCGCCTGAAGGGTGATCTGGGAACTGCCAACCGACGCCGGAAGCGCCATCAAAAGAGTTTCTCCGTGATCCAGAACGACTGCGGCATTCTTCTGGTTCGGGCACACCGAGATATTGAGAACCCTGCGGCCAACGGGAATGTCGAGGGGACACCGATTTCGAGTCACCAAATCGACCAAGATGGGTGCGGCATCCACACGGCAGACCACCATCCATCGCAGTCCGGGACAGATCGATAAATCGTAGGGCTTGCCATCGAAAACGAGGTCGAATTCTTCCACGGTGGCCAGGTTATGAATCGCGCTGACAACCAGGTGATGGCTGGAATCCAAGGAGAACACGGCGTCCTGACGCTCGTCGATCTGTACGACCTCGATCGGTTTCGTATGTGCAAACTTTGATCGTATGACGACCAGATTCGTCCCCACTGGCTCCAGGATTTGTATTTCTCCGTTGGTGCGGCTCACCGCAATTTGAGCCCGATCTGAAGTGACACTCCACTGACGGCAAAGTCGATCGCTGGTTGAGGCAATAGCCAACCCGGAGGCGATATCCAACAGCGCCAGCTCTCCACCTTTCGACGCGTCAAGGCTGACGGCGAATCTGCCATCGCTTGAAAAACAGGTCGGCAACTTGACCGGAATTGGCAACGTTTGATGGTCCCGGAATGAATTCTCGGCACCCCAAATCCTTACCGTGCCATCCCAGCTTCCAGAAACCAGTTCATGAGAATTCGAAAGGAAGGTGAGAGATCGGATCGCTCCTTTGTGTCCATCGAACCGGCGGATCATTCGACGCTCCTCCAAATCCCAGGTCTCGATTGTCGAATCCCCGTAGCCGATTGCCAGCTCACGACCGTCGGTTGATATACACACGGCAATTGCGGCGGTTTTTGACCCTCCGAGGAAAGCGAAGGGTTTTGCAACGCCGGGCTTCCAGAGCCGGACGATACCGTCATTGAATCCGACCGCGGCGGTCCCGTCGAGCGGCGACATCGTCACGTTGAATGCATAGAGGTATTGGTCCGCCGGATACTCCCACTCCAGGCCTTTCGCTCTATTGGGCTGCGTGGGCCACCACCGAAACCGATTGTCGTGACCCGCCAACGCAAAGAATCCTGGACCTTCATGAGAGGTTGCGCCGAATCCTGAGGAATTGAACGGATTCCCAAGAGTGAGGGTCCTGGAGGAAAGCGAGAGCTTTCCAACCCTGTCCATCAGAAGAACGGTGACGGTTGAGGGATCCGTATTGGCAGCAAAACCCAGGACTGGATTTGGCAGGGGGACCGAAAACTGGATTTCACCACTCTCAATCGAGAGGCAGTAAAGAAAATTCTCCCCCGGGGGGCCGCCCGTGGCAATTAGGACCGAGCGTCGATCGGGTAAAAACGTGGTGGCAACAGGCATCTCCTTCAACGAGACACTCCAACCGGGACGCAAGGTCTTCAGATCCCAAGCGATGACCTTCTTGACCCCATCCGTCGACAGAAGCCAGCGACCATCCTCCGAAGTAGTTACTGTCCGGACCTCCGCCGCGTGGCCAGATAACACGTGCTTGGACTTTGCCTTCACCAGGCGACTGAAGTGTCCCCACTCCCAGGCACGAATATCCTTGGAAGGGTGTTCTCCTCCTTGAGGTTCGTACTGAGCAAGTAGTTCACGGGCCTTTTCAGTCTTCCCGTCCTTAATGGCGATCCCGGCAAGCAACATATCCGAGTCATATGCGTTCAGCAGCGACTCGTAGGCCCGTGTCTCCGCTTCCATTCGGAGTCTGTTTTCCGTCACTGCCGTCGATTGCGCCGTCCTCCAGGAAATGGCGGAGAAGATCGCAACGGTGGCAAAAAGTATGAACGCGAGGAGCAGACTGGAGGCCAGGGCAGGGTACCTCTGAACCCACCGTAGACCCCGCTCAATTGGAGAACATCGGCGGCCACGGATGGGTTCCCGATCGAGAAATCGCTTCAGTTCGTCGGCGATTTCCCGTGCCGATTGGTACCGATTGCTCGGAGACCGGTCGGTGCATTTCAAACAGATGGTTTCAAGATCCCGTGGAATTCCATCCGAAACACGACTCGGGGCGGCAATGACGCCCTGCTCCGCGTTGTGGATCAGCTCGACTTGAGTGGCACCACAGTAGGGTGGAGTCTTGGTCAGCAGCTCATAAAGAATTGCGCCGATCGAGAAAACATCGGATGCGGGAGTGGCTTCCCGAGATCCGCCGCGGAACAACTCGGGCGCCATGTAGGCAGGGGATCCGACAATTGCACCCGTGACCGTGTGGTGCGACTCAGCGCCTGCAGTCACAGCGAGCCCAAAATCCGTGATCCGAGGATCCCCTTCTTTGGTCAGCAAGATATTGGACGGCTTAAGATCCCGGTGCAGAACACCCTGGAGGTGGGCGTGCTGCACGGCGTCGGCAATTTTGAGGACAAGGGTGGCAATCTCGTCAAACGACCAGCGTGATTCCCGAATTAACAAACCAAGATCGGGACCGTTTACCAACTCCATTGCCAGGTAGCTCTGCATCTGGAAATCGCCAGCCTCGAAAACGGCAACGATGTTGGGATGCCTCAGGCGCGCGATGGCGATGGCCTCGGTCTTGAATCGCTGGACCGCCGAGGTTTTGGCGAGCTGCCCACCGTGGATCAATTTGATCGCGACAAATCGGTCCAGACTAATTTGTCGAGCGCGATACACCGCACCCATACCTCCACTTGCAATTCTCTCCAGCAACTCGTAATCGCCGAATCGTTTCACCGACGGCTCCTGACCGGATGCCAAGCACGCAAACGTCGGCTCTGAGTTAAGATCCTCGGGAGGTGAATTCGCTGGCCAAAGGACACTGGCTGACAAAAGGCACCGATCACAAATGCCATCCAAAAGAATTCCGGGCGCCACCTGGGTGCAGGTCCGGCAGCTTCGATCGGCGGATAGGATGTTCATCTCACTGAAAACTTAGGGTTTTCTGGCTCCGTAAATGGGCTTCGGTAATTTCAAGGATTGATCGAAGGCGGCCGGGGATTTCCTATCGTGGTGGCTACCATTTTGACCGAAAAAATCGAACCCATACCATCCATTGGATTCAGTGGGATTTGAACAGAAACCCCAACTCGGCCTTGAGATCGTCCTCCGATCCTACCGTGTGAGATAACTCCTGGGTGACCAATTCCCGAAACCGCGAACGCATCCGATGCACCACCACGGCAAGATTTCCCGCCGACAACCCAAGTTGAGCCGCGACCGTCTCATACTGGCCCTCTTGTGGTCGATCGGTCAAAAAGGTGTGGACCGCAGAATAGATGTG
>JANXMD010000513.1 GCA_025354845.1 Verrucomicrobiota bacterium
ACGCCTGCAAGGTCGAATATACGTAGAGAGTTGGATGGTTGTTGCTGTCCTGACCGAAGATGAACGCCTTCAACCCATCCGGTGAAAAGGCGGCGGCGTGGACGGGGCCGGATTGCCGCTCGAATTCCCGCACCAGATTGACGTCGTTGTTCCCCGCCGTGCGGTCCTGATTCTCCTGGATTCGATACACGCGCACCCCCCCGTCGGCGCCTCCGTACGCGGCCCATTCCTCGCGGGGATGTCGGGTCATGCAGACCACCGGTTCGAGGAGTTTGTTGATGTCATCGACGAATTGTCCGTTGGCAGTGTTGATGAGCTTCATCGCCCGGTCGCGGCTTCCGGAAAGCAGGCGAGTGCCATCGTTGAGCCAGGCCGTGCGGAGGACCCAGTCGCTGTGGTTGTCGAAGCGCATTCGCTCGTGACCGTCGGCGGCTTCAATCACGCGGACCGACTTGTCAACGCCGCCGAAGGCCAGACGTTTCCCATCCGGGGACCAGGAAACGCCAAACACGGAATCACTGCCTTGCCGGAAGGCGTTCAGCTCGGCGTGCGTGGTGGTGTCCCAGACCTGAAGCTCGCCGAATCGAGCGGGCGCGCCGCCAGCCACGGCAAGGCGGGTGCCGTCCGGGGAGAAAGCCAGGGATTCAATCCGCGGGGATTCGCCTACCAGCCGGGCGCGAAGCGTGGACTCGGCGGCGTCGAGCAGAAAGACCTCATGATAGCCGGCCACCGCGAGCTGGGTGCCATCGGGGGAGATCGCCAGCGAGGTGATCACTGGTGGCGCCCCGTACAGTGGCGGTTCCTTGAGGTGGGTGGAATACGCATCGGACGGGGTGTCGTCCTTGGCGCCCTCCTGGATCCATCGCGTGATCAGGGCGATCTCGGCGGCGTTCAACGGATCCCCCTCCTTCGGCATGGACGGCTCCTTGCCGCTAATCTCAGAAATCAGCAGCGATTTTGCCGGATCTCCGAGGACGAAATTAGCTCCGTGTTTTCCGGGCTTCAAAAGGCCACTAAAGGTCGAGGTGTCCACCTCGCCCTTGAGTTTGTTGGGATTGTGGCAACCGTTGCAGGAGCGCTTGAAGAGCGGATTCACCTCCTTGAACCAGGAGACGGGGCGATCGGGGCCAGCGCCTGCAGCGACCGCCACCATGGGAGCTCCAAGGGCAATGGCCAGCGCGGGAAGGAGAGCGAATCGGGGAAGGACGCGGCGCTTCATGGGACCCGGCGACCCAACCATGTTCAGCCAGCCCCGGCGACGGTTTTCTCCGCTCAACCGATGACAAGTTCGCCTTGTTCCGGAGCAGGAGGCCTCTAGCCTGCGCTCGACTCCCACTGCCGCCTTCCGCATGCGCTTCATTCGTTCACTCTACGGTCAGGTTCTGATCGCCATTGTCCTCGGTGGCGCGGTGGGACATTTCCAACCTGAGTTCGGGGTCGCGTTGAAGCCGCTCGCGGATGCCTTTCTCAAGGTGATCAAGGCGGTCACGGCCCCGTTGCTGTTCACCACGCTGGTGGCCGGAATTGGAAACGCCGGCGATTTGAAGAAGGTCGGCCGGGTTGGAATCAAGGCGCTGATCTACTTTGAGGTCTTAACGACCCTGGCATTGGGACTCGGGATGCTGGTGGTTAATTGGATTCAGCCGGGAGCGGGGCTCCACGCCCGGCCGGAGAGTCTCGATTCCAGTGCGGTGCAGGGATACGCCGTCGCCGCCAAGAAGCTCCGCATCGTGGAGTTCCTGCTGGGAATCATCCCGGACACGATGGCGGGAGCGTTTGTCTCCGGGGAGATACTCCCGGTGCTGTTCCTGTCGGTGCTGGTGGGGGCGTCGATCAGCCGCATGGGACCGCGAGGGCGGCCCATTTTGGATCTGGTACATCTGTGTGGCGAGGCGCTGATGGGCATCGTGGGGTTCGTGATGCGCCTCGCCCCGATCGCGGCATTTGGGGCGATGGCGTTTACCCTCGGCAAGTTCGGGATCAAGGGGCTGATGTCCCTCGGATGGTTGCTATCTTGTGTTTACCTTACCTGCGGTCTGTTTGTGTTTGGTGTGCTGGGACTGGTCCTTCGGCTGAACGGATTCCGACTCTTTCGGCTGCTGTATTTCCTGCGTGAGGAATTGCTGCTGGTGCTCGGCACCTCGTCCTCCGAGTCGGCATTGCCCCGAATGCTGCAACGCATGGAGGAGCTGGGGTGTTCGCGCGCGGTCACGGGGCTGGTGCTGCCCGCGGGCTATTCCTTCAATCTCGATGGCACCTGCATCTACCTCACCATGGCCGCGGTGTTTATCGGTCAGGCCACGGACACGCCGATGCCACTGGGCACCCAGTTGGGCCTTCTGGCGTTGCTGTTGGTCACTTCAAAAGGAGCTGCGGCCGTTACCGGCGGTGGATTTGTGACTCTGTCGGCCACGCTGTCGGCCACGGGCACCTTGCCGGTCGCCGGCCTCTCCCTGCTGGTGGGCGTTGACCGATTCATGTCCGAGATCCGCGCGTTGACCAATCTAGTGGGCAACGCCACGGCAACGTTGGTGATCGCCCGGTGGGAGGGCGCCCTGGATCCGGAGAAGAGCCGGG
>JANXMD010000524.1 GCA_025354845.1 Verrucomicrobiota bacterium
CCTTGGCGAGGCCTCCACGTTGCGGACCTTTTCTCACCCCTCTTCCTGTTTATCTGCGGAGTCGCACTCGTGTTCTCGCTTCGCGGCTTCACGGTTCGGTTTGGAAAGGATGCGGCGTTCCTTCGCGTCGCACGACGGTCGTTCTGGATGTATGTGCTCGGATTTTTTTGCGCTGGTGGATTCGCCTCAGCCCAGGCGGGTCTTCCCGTGCTCGGGGGACTGCAGCGCCTGGCGCTCTGTCATGGTATTTGTGGGCTTGGGTTCATTTTCTTCCGCACCCGCACCTTGGTGATCGGCGGACTGGTTGCCCTGGCGGTGTACCTGGTGCTTCTCAGCTGCTTTTCAGCCGCGCCGTGGACGGACGGAAGTACCCTGGTACAGCTTGTCGATGCCAGGCTGCTCCCCCACCTACGGGCGACTGGCAATCGAGAGTCCTTTGGGTTGCTGACCGTCATCCCTTCTTGCTCCGTCTGTCTGCTCGGCGTGGCCGCAGGGACCGTGTTCACCCGCTTGAACACCAATCCCGCGGGCGGGGCGCGTCAGTTGGCGTTTGCTGGAGCCGGTGCCTTGGGCGTCGGACTCCTGCTGGGGCTCGTCAACCCGGTCATTCCCAAACTGTGGACCCCTTCCTACGTGCTGATCGCCTCCGGGATCAGCCTCCTGCTCCTGGTGGCCTTTCACCTCGGCTCCAAGGGCGTTCGCCGGTCGAGTGGTTTCCAGCCGCTGATTTGGATGGGGATGAATTCGGTGACCCTCTACACTCTAGCCCGATTGATCGACCTCGACCAACTCGCGGCGCGGTTTGTCGGCGGAAACGCCCAGGCCTTGATCAACCGGCAGTTGTTTGGGGTCGGGGGAATTGTGCTCCTCGCCCTGCTGTCACCGCTGATCGCCGTCGGGTTGGGGGCTTACCTCTACCGTCAACGCCTCTACCTCCGGCCCTAAAATTCTTCCATGCCCTATCGATTTGAAGCGGCCGGATATCGGCGGGGTGGTGCTTCCCATTCCTCACGGAGCTCGCGCTCGTCGCGGGGATCCCGGGCGGTGGCGTTGGTGCCAGAGCGGTTTGTCTCGGTCGACGCCCTCCGAGGCTTCGACATGTTTTGGATCGTGGGGGCCGCCTACTTGGTCAGCGCGCTCGAGCGATGGACAGGCGCGGGATTTCTCGGCGCCATCAAGGCGCAATTGCATCACGTCGACTGGGAGGGCTTCGCCTTTTACGATCTCATCTTCCCGCTGTTTGTTTTTATCACCGGCGTTTCGGCGATGTTTTCCTTGAAGAAGATCGTCGAACGGGAGGGGCGTCTTGCGGCGGCGAAGCGCATCATACGTCGCACGGTGTTACTGTTTTTCCTTGGGGTAATTTACTCTGGTGGTTTGTCTGGAAGCCCCTACGCCCCTCCGGAGGGCGGGGATCCGACGACGCATTCGCTGCTAAGCCATTTTCTCGACAACACCCGGTTACTGGGCGTCCTGAACCGCATCGCGTTGGCCTACGGAGTGAGTGGAATGCTCTACCTGATCCTGGGGGTTCCGCTGCTGATGCCCGTCTTTGTCGGGCTGCTTCTGGGCTTTTGGGGAATCATGGCTCAAGTGCCAATCCGAGACATTTCGCTCTCCAAAGAGGCCCTTGCCACGCTCGCCCGGGACACCGGGGAGACCAATACGATGACGTTGTATCTCGCCGCCACCAACCAAGTCACCGGGCGCTATGGACCGGGCTACAATGTCGCGAATCACATGGACTTCCGCTACCTCCCCGGACGGAAGCATGACGGCAACTACGATCCCGAGGGCTTGCTGAGCACGCTTCCTGCCATTGCGACCTGCCTGATGGGAATGCTTGCAGGAGCGTTCCTGCTCCGACCCGACATGGCACCGACGGGCAAAACGATTGTGCTGCTGGTGGCAGGAATCCTGTTTGTCGCCGGCGGATATGTTTGGGGGCTTTCCTTCCCCGTGGTGAAGAAGATCTGGACGTCGTCATTTGTCTGCGTCGCCGGCGGATACAGCCTGATCCTCCTTGGGATCTTTCACCAGATCGTGGATGTCTGGGCCTTCGAGCTGTGGTGCCAGCCGTTCGTGTGGATTGGTTCCAACGCACTCGTCCTCTACCTCGGCGCCTCAATTGTCGGCTACCGGAGGGTGGCGGAACGGTTGGTCGGAGGGCCGATCGCCGCGCATTTAGGGCGCATGGGTGAGGTGGTCCTCGCGATCACCGCCGTGTTGGTGCTCTTCGGGGTCGCCCGATTCCTGTATCGTCGTCAACTGTTCCTCCGCCTGTGATCCCGATCCTTCGCCGGATCGCCGCGGGGTTGCTGGTTTCCGGCTTGGGTTGGGTGGTTGCGGCGGAAACGGTGGTGGTAATCACCCCGCACCCCGAGGAGATCCGTCGCGAGTTTCAGGAGGCTTTTTCCAATTGGCACCGGCGTCTCTACGGAGTTGCAGTTGAACTCGAGTGGCGCGACCCAGGCGGCTCCGGGGAGGCCCAGCGCTACGTGGAGAACGAGTTCAAGATCCACCCTGACGGCATCGGAATCGACGTGTTTTTTGGCGGTGGGCCCGAGCCATTCCTCGCGCTGGCTGCACGCCATTGGCTGGATGGTACCGGGATTCCGACCAGCGCCACCGAGGGCATTCCAGCCCGACTGGGCGGGGCGGAGATGTACGATCCTGATCGCGCCTGGTTTGGTGCCTGCCTGGCGACCTTTGGAATCCTTCAGAACCGAAGAGTCGAAACGCTGGCCCGATTGCCGCGCGTCACACGATGGGAGGATTTGGCGCGTCCCGAGTTGCGCGGCTGGGTGGGCGCGGGTGACCCACGGAACAGCGGGACGATGAACAACATGTATGAAGCCGTGTTGCAGGCCTACGGCTGGGAACGCGGATGGCGATTGCTCACCGCGATGGCGGGCAACGTCCGCCGCTTCGACCGGTTCAGCTCCCAGTCCGCCAAGGAATGCGCGCTGGGCCAGGTAGCCTATGCCTTCTGCATTGATTACTACGGATTCATTCAACGGGAGGCGGCCGGACCGGGTGGGCTGGAGTTCGTGCTGCCCGAGGATTTCACTTCCATCTCACCGGACGGAATCGCGGTCTTGCGCGGCGCCCCGCATCCGGTGACGGCGGCGCGGTTTGTCACCTTTGTGCTCAGCGAGGAGGGGCAGGCCTTGTGGTATCTTCCGGTCGGAGCGCCCGGCGGACCGAAGCATCACGCCATCGAGCGCCTTCCGATGCGGCCCGAAATTTACGAACGACTGGGAGGTCAAAGCCGCATCACTGTGAATCCGTTTACCCTGAACTCCGGGTTCCACTACGACGCTCGACTCGCTCGCAATCGGCGCGATGCGGTGCGAACGCTGTTTGGAAGTCTGATGGTGGATTTGCATCCCGAGCTTCGGGCGGCGTGGGCGGCGCTGATCCGGCGGGGCAGTGCGCCGGCCGAGGTCGCTGACCTGGGAACGGTTCCGTTGACCGCGGCGCAGGCGCTGGAGTTTGGAAAGAGCACCCAGACCGATGCTCGGCTGCGTCAGCGGATCAAATTGGACTGGCAGGCGTGGGCGCGCGCAAAGTATCGCCGTCTCACCGCCGCCCCGCCCCCATGAACATCCAGCTCGGAAATATTGCCCATCGCTTCGGCACCACTCCGGTGCTGAACGGTGTCTCGCTAGACATCCATTCGGGTGAACTCTTCTTCCTTCTTGGCCCCAGCGGCTGCGGCAAGACCACGCTGCTCCGGATCATCGCCGGGTTCCAGGCGCCGGACTCCGGGGACTTGTCGATGGGTGCGTCGCGGGTGAACGACCTGCCGCCGCATCGCCGGAATGTCGGCATGGTGTTCCAGAACTATGCCCTTTGGCCGCATCTCTCGGTGTTCGACAACGTGGCGTACGGTCTCGAGGTGCGGAAGGTGCCCAATCCTGAACGCCGCCGGCGGGTAGAGGAGGCCCTGGAGTTGGTGCGTCTGGGAAACCTCGGCGCGCGACTACCCGGTGAACTCTCCGGCGGTCAACAGCAGCGGGTCGCGCTGGCACGCGCGCTGGTCATCCGACCGGACGTTCTGTTGCTCGATGAACCCCTCTCGAATCTGGATGCGCGATTGCGACTCGAGCTCCGCGACGAGATTCGCCGCATCCAGGAGGCGACCCGGGTCACCACCGTTTACGTGACCCATGATCAGCGCGAGGCGCTCGCGCTTGCCGATCGAGTCGCCGTGATGGAAGGGGGACGGGTCGCCCAAGTTGGAAAGCCGCGGGAACTTTACACCCGTCCGCTGAGCCGGTTTGTCGCCGAGTTCCTGGGCGAGGTGAACTGGTTCGAGGGAACCGTGGTCGGGACGGTTGAGGGCACCCTTCAAGTGGAGACGCCGGTCGGGGTGCTCGCGGTTCCGGTCGGGAACTATTCTGGAGGCGCTGCGGTGTCGGTGGGATTCCGGCCCGAATCCGTCCAGTGGGGACCTTCCCCCAGCGGAACCTGGCCGGTGTCGGTGCTTCGAAGTGACTACCTGGGCGAGGCCGAGGAATATCGGTTGCAGTTGTCAGGAGATACCCGGCTTCGCGCCGTGGTGTCGAATCCGAGAACCGTACTCGCTCCGGGCGCTGAGGCCGTGATTTCGGTGCGTCCGGAAGACCTGTTTGCCGTGCCGCGCTGAGACCTGTTTTCGGATGGTTCTGGTCGCCGCGTGCAATCGGGTGCTCATTTTTCCCCGATTTTCTTTGAGCTCTTTGAGCCTCTCTTTGTCTGAGCCCGCAGAACGACGCGATTCCCGAGATTGGCCGCGCACTTGCTATAAACCGGGACATCGTTCGTGCGAAAGGCGTTATGATGACAATTGTAAAGGATTCGGGTGCTAGTGTGCCGGTTCATCCCCAGGGAGGCCGACCTCGTGTGTCGAGTTCCCGGACCGGGTCCTCCCGCTCGGGAAAGAAGGTTCGCCCCTCCCGTAGCGCCCTTCCAGCGCGTCCGGCGACCCGGGTTCAGCGACGCACCCGTGGCATCCGCCGACCGGTCGGTCGTGCCGGCCGGTTGACGAAGGCCGCTTCTGAAGCCGCGCCAGATCCGGTGGCCGTTCTGTCGAATCCTCCGATGCCAGTTGCGCCAGCGCCGCAAGTGGCGCCGCCGGTGGTGACCTCGGTCCGGCCGCCAGCCGGTTCCGGTGGACGTGATGGTGCGTACACCGACGGGGATTTGAGCCTTAGACTTTACCTGCGCGAGATCAGTCAAACTCCGTTGCTGTCGATCCAAGATGAGATCGATCTGGCTGGACTCATCCAACGCGGGGATGAAGCGGCCCGGGAGCGAATGATCACCGCCAATCTGCGCTTGGTGGTGAAGATTGCGCGCGATTACGAAGGCATGGGATTGCCGCTGCTCGACATGGTGAACGAGGGGAACATGGGGCTCATGCGGGCGGTCGAGCGCTTCGATCCGACCAAGGGCGCCAAACTTTCCACCTACGCCGCTTGGTGGATCAAACAATCCATTAAGCGCGCCGTCGCCAATCAGGGGAAGACGATCCGGCTGCCGGTGCACCTCGTGGATCGTGTCGCCAAGATCCGTCGTGCCGCCTTGAAACTGCACGCGGAACTCGGTCGCGAGCCAAACCCGGACGAAATCGCCGAAGTGATGGGCATGTCTGCGATGCGGGTCACGGAACTGCTGACCGCGAGCTGCCGCCCGGCTTCGTTGGACGCGCCGGTAGGGGATAATGACGACACCCGGTTCGCCGACCTTGTTTGCGACGAGAATTCCGAGACCGCGTTCGAGTCTCTGGATGAGAGCACCCGTCACGACATGGTGCTGGAGTTGCTCGAACGGCTCGATACCCGCGAGATTTCGGTAATTCGTGAGCGGTTTGGACTCAATGGCCGAAGCGAGCGGACCCTTGAGCAGATCGGCCAACGGTTCGGCGTTACCCGCGAGCGCATCCGCCAGATCGAGGCGGGCGCCCTACGAAAACTGCGAAAGCTGGTCGAACGCCGCGAGGCGCTCGTGGATCG
>JANXMD010000591.1 GCA_025354845.1 Verrucomicrobiota bacterium
CTCGCCGCCGACACCAGCCGTGCCGGCAAGATGGCGCGCGATGGTGACCGTCCTGAGGAGACCAAGCTCCGCGATCTGTATCGCGTGGCCTACTCGCGCGATCCCGAACCCGCCGAACTGAAGCTGGCTAGCGACTACGTGGGTCGGAAGGTGGCGTCCGCGAAGGACGAGGCCGGGCGAACGAAGGCGCGTCGCGAGGCGTATGAGGACACGTTGTGGGCACTCCTCAACACCAAGGAGTTTCTTTTCAACCATTGAGCGTGAGCATCCGGTCTCACCGCTTGTTGACGGCGCTCGCCGTCCGCCTCGGCTGCCTCGCCCTGCTTCCCGGCACGTCGTGGCTCGCCGCGCAGGCGCCGCTGCCTCAGGCGCGGCTCACCTGGGTCTATCCCGTGGCGGTGCGCGCCGGTGCCTCGCAAGAGGTCACAATTGCGGGTTCCAATCTCGACGGTCGAATTTCGCTGCTGTTTTCCGATCCGCGGCTCAAGGCTGAGGCCAAAGCTGGGTCGACGACCGTCTTTCGCATCACGGCCCCGGCCGATCTACCGGTTGGTGTGTACGATGTGCGGGTGGTCGGCCGGTTCGGGGCGTCGAATCCTCGCGCGGTCTGGGTGAGTCCGCTGTCGGAGTTGGTGGCGCCCGCACAGCATGCGAATCCGACGACCGCCATGGATCTGCCGGTGGGCTCCGGGGTGAGCGATCGCGTTGCCGTCAATACGGCCTCGTGGTTCAAGGTCGCGGCATCCGAGGGGACCACGCTCGTTGCCCGGGTTCTCGCCGTGGGACTTGATTCCCGTCTGGATCCGGTGATTTCGGTCCTCGATCTCAATCGTCACGAGCTCTCCCGTTCTGCCCGCGGATTCCTCTCGTTTCGTGTTCCGGCCGGTGGCGGGGTTTTTGTCCGCGTGAACGACAGCACCTTCCGCGGCGGCGACGACTATGGCTACCACCTCGAGGTCTCCACGGCGCCGCATGTCGATTTCGTCCTGCCCGCTGCGGTGCGAGCGGGTACGAATGGCCAAGTGACCGTTTTCGGTCGCAATCTGCCCGGCGGGCTCCCGAGTCCGCTCACCGGCCGTGACGATCAACCTCTACAGCGACTCGACTTGACCGTCGAACTCCCTGCGCCGCGTGTCGATGGATCGGTTCTGCCCGAGTCGCGATCGTCGTCCTTGTCGCTGGCCGCTGAGCTCGCCGAATGGCGTCTGTCAGGGACCAATGGCATCGCCAATTCCGTTCTCTTTTCGCGGCCTGACTTCGATCCGATCGTTGGCGTCAACCCCACCAACGACTGGGCTCCCGGCGTCTCGGCCGCGCAACCGCCCTTCGAAGTGCACGGCCTGTTCCCGCGCCGCGGAGAGACCGCGGGGGTGCGTTTCACGGCTCGGAAGGAGGAGACATTCTGGCTGGATCTTTCGGGGGAACGCAGCGGATTCCCGGTGGATCCATTTGCCGTGCTGCAACGCCTCAAACTGGGTCCGTCCGAAACCGAGGAGGCAACGGATGTGCAGGAGTTTAGCGACAGTGACTCGCAGTTTGGCGGCACCGAATTCAACACCGCCTCACGGGATCCTTCAGGCCGCATCCGGATTCCGGAAGACGGCACCTACCGGGTGCTCGTTCGCGATCTTTTCCACGCCGCCGCCAAGTCGCCACGGCTACCGTTTCGCCTCGTGCTGCGACGCGAGTCCCCCGGATTCCAACTCGTCGCGCTGGCCATGCCGCCGATGAAAAAGAACGGCGAAGACCGTAGCGTGGCCGCGCAAACCACCGTGCTGCGTCGCGGCGAAGTGGTGCCGGTGAAGGTGCTCGTGTTCCGCCGGGATGGCTTCAATGGCGACATCGAACTCACCGCGACCGGACTTCCCGCAGGGGTTGCCGCGCTGCCGTCTCGCATTGTCTCCGGTCAGAATTCTGGCGCGCTGTTGCTGGTCGCTGAAGCCAATGCCTCCGGGGCCGGATGGATCACCCTTCAAGGCACCGCCACCGTCGGATCGCAACCCGTCACCCGCACGGCGGCGTCCGCTTCGGTCGTGTGGGACGTTGCAGACAGCAACATTGATTCGCCGGTCAGTCGTGCCACGCATGGCCTCGCGGTTTCGGTGGTGGCAGACGAGGCCGCGCCCATCGAGATCCGAATCGACGCCTCGAGCCCGTTGCGGGCGACGAACGGAACGACGCTCTCGATTCCGGTGCGGATTGTGCGTCGCGTCGACTTCAACGGCGCCTTCACACTCAAGGCCGCCGGCCGGCCGGAATGGGACAAGATCAAAGAGGTGGCCGTGGCGGAGAAGGCCACGAATGCCGTGATCGAAGTGAAACTTGGGGATCTCAAGGTGCCCGCCGGCACTCACACGATGTGGGTCCAAGGCTTAGTTACTGGCAAATACCGCAATCAACCCGAAGCCGTCACCGCCGCGGAGACGACACTGAAGGCGGTGACCGAGGCCCTCGCCGCTGCCAAGCCGGCCGACAAAGCCGCCGCCGAGCAACGAAAGAAGGATGCTGAGGCTGCGAAGAAGACGGCTGAGGAACGTGCCGCTCCGCGGGATGCCAGCGTGTCGGTTTACTCCCGGCCAGTCGTAGTGCAACTCGACGCCCCGCAGAAATAAGGAACCGCAGATGGACGCAGATGGACGCAGATATTCGGATTCAGAGGAGTTTGGCTCCTGTAGTTTGAACGGTGACTTCCGACGCCATTCGGTAGTTGCTGATTCTCCTTCGATCTCATCCGCGTCTCTCTGCGTCCATCTGCGGTTAGTCCTGTCTGCGTTCTTTCTAACTGTGGCTGGAGCATCCGGTGCCCTGGTGACGGCTGAGGCGCAGGAGGCGACCCGGAAGCCGCTACCGGTGGTGCGGCCGACACGCACGGACACGTTGGAGTTCTATCGCGACGTCCTTCCGGTGCTCCGGGAGAATTGCCTCCCCTGCCACAACCGCACCACGACCAAGGCGGATCTGCTGCTGGAGACGCCCGCCGATCTGTTGAAGGGCGGGGAATCCGGAACCGCGCTGGTGCCGGGCAAGTCGGTCGAGTCCCTGGTTTTTAAAGTTTCTGCGCACCTCGAGAAGCCGCGGATGCCGCCCAAGGACAACAAGGTCAACGCCGTCAACCTCACGCCCGAACAGCTCGGGCTCCTGGCGCTCTGGATTGATCAAGGCGCCAAGGCGGGAGAGCGCGTGGCCGAGGTCATCCAGTGGCAGGCGCTGCCGGATCGAGTGGATCCCATCCTCGCGGTGGCCGTTCCTGCCAACGGCCGTTACGCCGCTTGTTCCCGCGGCAACCAGATTGAAGTCTACGGCATGGCCGACGGCGCCGTGTTGTCTCGTCAAATCGATCCCACGCTCGCCACGACCAACGGTGCCGTCGTGGCTGCGTCACACATCGCCCATCGCGACGTGGTCAATGCGCTGGCATTTAGTCCGGATGGGGAATGGCTCGCCTCCGGTGGATTCCGTGAAGTGAAGCTTTGGCGACGCACCTGGACCCGCGAAGCCGGTGCCGCGATTCGGCCAATGAGCGCCGCGACCGGTGGCCAGGATTCCAGCGGACGCGTGGTCAGTGGCGATGGCAAGGTTGCGGTGGCGTTGGTGAACGGACAGGCGCTGCTGTCGGATGTCGAGTCCAGACGTTGGATCACTGCGTTGCGCACCGACATTGCGGATCTCGACGCCCGGGCCGCTGCGCGACGGACCCTGTTGCGCCTGGAGGCGGGGCAGGGGCGGGTGAAGTCCCAGTTGGACACGGCGCGCAAGGAACTCGACGCCCAGCGCGAGCGGGTCAGGAAGTCTGCCGAGGCCCTGGCCGCCGCTCGGGCTGCGGTCTCCGCCAAAGAGCCGGCGATCGCTGCGGCACGTCAGGCGCATCTGGAGGCCGAGACCCACACGCTTCGTCTCAAGAATCGCCGGGGCAAGGCTGCGGTTTCCGAGACTGAAACCAAGGCGGCAGCAGAAAAACTCACCGCCGCCGGCAAGGAAGTCGATCGACTGGAAGCGGAGCTCAAGCCGCTGTCGCAGCGCCTCGATTCCGCGCGCAATGAGCGAGAGCTTGCCGTCGGCGCCGTGGACCGTGCCGAGCTTGCCGTTTCCACGGCGGAAACACTGGGGCGCCGTCTGGCTGCCGGCCGCGAGGTCGCCACGCATCACGTCGCCGAAGCGGAGGCTCGTTGTCTGGCCGGACTTCCCCGTGCCGTCGCCGCCGCACTTTCGCCGGATAGTCGACGTGTGGTGACAGCCCACGAAGATGGGGTCATTCGTTTCTGGGACGCCACGGATGGCGCACCGCTGGATCGTTGCGTGATGGAAGGCGCCGGTTCGGTGAAGCGCCTCGGATTCGATGCCGAGGGTGCGCTGCTGGTCGAAGGGGCCGCAGGCTCGTTCCGCATGCCGATGCATCCCGAGTGGGTTTCGGCCGGAAGCCTGGGAACGGATGGACGCACGAACGCCTCGATCTTTGCGGACCGCATCAACGCGCTGTCCTTCCGGCCCGACGGAATGCGCCTTGCCGTGGGCGGCGGTGAGCCCACCCGTGGGGGGGATCTCTCCATCTGGGAGGTCGCGGCCCGCCGCCTCGTCTTCGCGCTCCCGGCACTGCACAGCGACAGCATTCTGGGACTCGCCTGGTCGCCCGATGGGGTGGCGTTGATGAGCGGTGGAGCGGATCGGTTTGGTCGCGTGGTGGACACCGGATCTGGCCGACAGGTGCGAGCGCTCGAGGGACATACCGGTCATGTTCTCGGCGTGGCCTGGTCGCCGGACGGCTCCGCGATGGCCACTGCCGGAGCGGATATGGTGGTGAAGCTCTGGGACGCCACCACCGGTGAGAAACGCAAACAGGCCACCGGGCTGGGACATGAGGCCACCGCGCTGGCTTTCCTGGGCGGGCCAGGCCGACTGGTCATCGCGTCCGGTGACGGCGAACTGCGGGTGGTCGATGACTCCGGGGCCACGGTCTCCAGCTACGAAGGGTCGAGTGATTTTGTGTACGGACTGGGTGCCAGCGGCGACGCCGACTGGATCGTGGCAGGTGGCCAGGACCACACCCTGCGCTTCTGGCGCAACGGCACCAAAGCCCCCGCGCGCGCCCTCGCGCGCTAGCGCTGCTCGAAGGCAAAAGGCAACGCGTAGGAAACCCGCTTCGAGTCCTGCCAGTTCAGGCGAACTGGGAGCGCCGGCATCCTTCCGAGTCGCGGGTTTCAGGTGCCGCGATCTCTGGAGGTGAGGCGTGCGCCGCCCAGCGCGCGTTCGGCGCGGCCCAACGCGGCGGTGAGATCCGAGGATTGGAACGGCTTGGCAATGTAATCATCCATGCCTGCCGCAAAACATTGGGCCCGGTGTTCGGTCATGGCGTTCGCCGTGAGGGCGATCACGTAGGTGCGATGGGGTTGCCCCGCCTCGCGTTCGCGCAGCCGCCGGCAGGCTTCATAGCCATCGAG
>JANXMD010000653.1 GCA_025354845.1 Verrucomicrobiota bacterium
AGGGCCTGCGCCTGCTCGACGTCATGCGCCGTAAATACGATGTCGTCCTCTCCAATCCCTACGGCTCGGTCATCAGCACCAACGTCCTCGTGGCGGTCCTGCCCGCGGACGGCGTGGCCCCGGTAGCGATGTACGCCGCCGGTCAGCCAGGATTCGACAAGGCACGCATTTGGTTCTCCAAACCGCTCGATCCAGCCACCGCCCAGACTGCGGCGAACTACAAGATCGCCGGTCTCACCGTGACCGCCGCAGCCCTCGTCGGCACTGCGGGTACAGCGAACGACAATGTGGTGGAGCTGACTACCGCAAAGCAGGCACCCGGTCAGACCTACACGGTCACCATCACCGGCGTGAAGGATCAGATGCTCCCGGCCTCCACTATCGCGGCCGCAAGCACCGTCACCTTCGGCTCCTGGGCGCTCGCCCCGGGCACTCTGCGTTTCGAGTATTACGAAAACATTCCGGGAGCGAGCGATGACTCCATCACCGCCGCGCTCGCCGATCCGCGCGTCGTCGCCGGAACGCCGACCCTTCTCGGCAACATCGTCGGGAAATTCGACACCCGGACCATCTTCCCGGATGACAGCCACGAGCACTATCTGGCCCGGATCTCAGGATTTATCACCCCGACCGAAACTGCAGACTACTACCTCTTCCTGTCTTCGGATGACGGCTCCCGCCTCTACCTCAGCAAGGACGAGACGCTTCCCAACCCCGCCATCGACACCCCGATCGCGAACGAGCCGGGCTGCTGCCGAGCCTTCCTGGAACCCGATTCGGGAGCCCCGGTCACAACCGCGACCCCCATCACGCTCACGGCCGGAAAGAAGTACGCCGTTCTCGCGCTCCTGAAAGAAGAGGGCGGCGGCGACTTCCTGCGGGTGGCGTGGCGCAAAACCACCGATGCCACTGAAGCGGCCTCGCTGACTCCAATGGACGGCAAGTACCTCGCCTCATACGTCGATCCCAACGCCGAAGTGGTCTTCAAGCGCCAGCCGATCAACCAGGAAGCGCTCCTTCCCTCGACTTCGATCAACTTCGCGAACCTCAGCTTTGCCTCCACCGATGCCGGGTTCGCCGTCACCAACACCACGCCCCCGCCTCCTGGGCCCTGGATTTACGACCCTGGGGCCGGCGCCTGGACTGCCAACGGGTCCGACACCGGATGCGGTGGCCCCTTCAACTCGCGTCTCTACAGCAGCGAGTTTGTTGTTCCTGAAGCCCAGGCGGTAACCCTGAACTTCAGCCACCGCTACTCGTTTGAGGCGGACGGGTTTGACGGAGGCCAGGTGCTGATCAGTGTCAACGGCGGCGAGTTCAAGGCGGTCACGCTGGAGAGCTTTACGGCCAACGGCTACGGCACCATCAAGGTCCAGGGCAACGGCGTGCTGAAGGGCCTCAACGCTTTCACCGGCGATTCGCCGGGATTTGCGGCCGCCACCTTCGTCAACACCACCGCGATCCTCGGCACCTTCAAGAAGGGTGACAAGATCGTGGTCCAGTTCCTCGGCGCCTGGGACGACTGCTCCGGAGCTGGCACCCCGAGCTGGGCAATTCGCAGTCTCGCGCTGTCCTACAGTTCGGCGCCGGTGGCCGTGACGTTTGACACCGACGTCTCAGTGACCCGCCAGGGCGCAGCGACCAGCTTCACCTATCAATGGCAGCGGAATGACGGCACCGGCTTTGTGGACCTCGCCGGGGCCACCACCTCCTCCTTCCGCTTCTTCCCGACGGTGGCGGCGGACCTCACCGCGACCTTCCGGGTCTTGGTGGGCGTGACCGGCAATCTGGTGCCGAGCGCCGTGGTCAAGGTGGTCGAACCCAATTCAACGCCGACGCTTTCGATCGGCGCCGCCGGTTCGAAGATCACCGTCACCTACACCGGGACCTTGCAGTCCGCCGCGAGCGTGACCGGGCCGTTCGCGACTGTGACCGGTGCCACGAGCCCGTACGTACCGACGGTGTCCGGCACCTTGTTCTTCCGGAGTGTGAAGTAGTCCGGATCCCCAACACAAAGGCCGGGAAGATTCGTCTTCCCGGCCTTTTTGTTTTGCGCAACCCGCCGGTCGCCCTTTGCGGCAGTTTTCAAGGGTAGCGCGAGGCTCCGCCGAGCGGGTGCGTAGAGGGCGGGTGGGACGCCGCGGGGCGTTTCGCCTTTCTCTTCAACCCTGCATCGTTTCAACACTTCAACCTCTTCAGTCCCGTCCGCCCACCTGGCTCATCAGGAGATTCGCCCTACCGCCGGGTCCATATCCCGCACCAAATTCCACTCACGGCAAGTCGGCGGCCTTGCCGCGGCGCTCGGCCAGTTCACGCCAGGTGGTTTGCAGGATGCCTCGCTCGTGCAACAGCGCCCGCACCCGCGGATCGGTCAAACACTGCAGATCGGCCCGACGCGATTCACTGGATCCGGTGATGATCGGAAATTCCTCAGTCGGTCGCGACGCGTGGAACAGAATCTCGGTAACCCCAGGCTTCAATTCCCGCAACAGCTTCAGGAAGTTCTCCAGCTTCTCATCCGGCTTCCATCCGTACGACCCGGTGTGCAGGTCATCGAGCACCGGCAGGCCCGCATTCCAGATCTGTTTGATCCACGGCTTGAGAGAGTCCATCGCCTCGCCGTTCTCCTGACGGGCGTACGTCGAATGCCCGCCCACAGCCAGAATGGGGACCTTCTTCTCAATGCCCACCTTGGCGTAACGTTCGAAGAAATCCTTTCGGGTAAACAGGGTGCCCATGTGCGAATCGAGGTGGGTGATCGGCAGCCCCAGGGTTTCGGCGCGGTCGATCTGCGCGCGGATCTCGCGCTCCACCTCGTCAGGCGTTCCCTTGAGCGCGGTGGCCGCCGAGCCACGCCACAGACAGCCTTCGGAATCCGTGAGCCCAGGCACCTGGCTCTTGCCGGCAACCGGTCCCCAACGATAGGGAGCCCACTCCGAATTCAGGGTGAGATGCAGCCCGCTGTCGACATCCGGGTGCGCCTTCAAATAAACCGCAATCTCGGACACCCACGCGCAGGGCATCATGATCGCCCACGACGTGGCTACGCCATTCGTGACCGCCTCGGTGGCGCCGAGATTGGAAGCGTGCGACATGCCGACGTCGTCGACATGGAGGATGACCACGACATCCGCCGCCTTCCACCCGAGCCGCTCCGCAAACGTCGGCTCCGCGGTGGCTCGGGAAATCCCAATCACGCCGGCCGCGACCAAGGAGAACGTCACCGACACGGAGCGAACAACGCGTGCGAGCCGGGAGGGGTTGAACTTCATGGTGGGCACGAGGAAGCTCTACCAGCCTCCGTCAGGCAAGGCGAGGCAACGCATGACCAAGAGGAACACAATTCCCATCACGCAACGCACGACGGGTGAGCTTTGCGTTGCCGAGCCATGGACCCCGGCGTTGGCGTCACGGGGCGAGGGTGAGCGCCCGATAGAAGCGGGCGGGGGGCGCATTGACGGACGGATCGAGAAATTGAGCGGGAAGCGCGGCCGAATCCAGATTGGTGATCGTGGTCCAAGTCGTCAGATTCTCGGAGGATTGAATGCCAATCAGTCCGATCGCTGCTCCGGTGACCGTAAATTGGAATCCACCCGCGGCTGGAAATGTGACGGACTCCAGATGAACTCCCGACGCCAGCGAGGAGACAATGGAGCCGTCGTCACCCACCGCGAGGAACCTTCCCTTCCCATAGCAAATCGAGGCCAGGCGACTTGCCACGGTTGCGTTACGTGGACTCCAGTTCAATCCATCAGTCGAGACAAGGATCGTTCCCGCCGCTCCCACAGCCACGAAGGTTCCATTTGCCTCAATCGTCGCCGAAAGGTTGGCAGCAATTCCTTTGGGCTTCACGGCCCAGGCAATGCCGTCTTCAGAAGCCAGTTCAGTTCCATCCACTCCCGTGACGACGAATTTCCCGCCACCAAACGCAATGGAGGTGAGGTCCGCCTGGGTTCCCGAGGAATGCGACGTCCAGGCGATTCCATCGAGCGACGACAAAATGGTTCCGGTGTTGCCAATGGCGACAAATCGGCCCGTGGCAAAAACGACGTCCGCCAACTCCGGAGTTTCAGGAGGAGTCGGTTGGAGACTCCACCCGACGCCATCCGTGGATCTGTAAGTCAGGCCAGTAACAAAACCTGAATTCGGATTCCGCTGGAGCCCAACGGCCACCCAGGCCCCGGCGCCGAACACCACCCGATTGAGTCCGAAGTCACCGGCAAGTCGCTGGGTCCAGTTCGTTCCATCCGGCGAACTCAGGATCTGCCCGCCAAACGGGGTTCCCGTCTGACGGCCAACCGCCACGAAGCTGGAACCGGAAGAGGCAACACCCTGCAGAGAGTTCCGCGTATTTGAATCCATCCTCTGCCGAGTCCATTGATACCCATCTGGCGACGACGCGATAAGACCGGAGTCTCCCACCACCACGAAGATTCCGTTTCCAAAGCAGGCACCCTTGAGACCGCCCCGAGTGCCGAAATTGCGCTGGGTCCAGTGGATGCCATCGACCGATTCCGCCACGGCGCCAGCATCCCCAACCGCGGTGAAGTGGCCGCGGGCGTACACCACATCGTTGAGAACCGGTGAGCCGGAAACCACCTGCTGCGCCCAGGAAATACCGTCCGACGAGGTGTAGGCGGTATGTCCGTCGAGGGTCGATTCAGAGCCGAGGGCGAGAAACGTATTCCCACCAAAGGCGACTTTTCGCAGATCAAACGTCGCCGGGCTGGACTGAGTATTCCAATGCATCCCGTCGTCCGAGGACCCGATCAATCCACTGGCCCCGACCACCACATAGGTTCCATTGCCACGGGCGATGCCATTGAGCAGTCGATTACCACCGGCCCCGGTGTTGGTCCAAAGGATGCCGTCCGAGGACCGAATCACGGTATAGGCATCGCCCACCGCAAAGAAACCGGTATCAAAATAAGCAACGGCGGAGAGAAAGTTCCCGGTGGAAGAGTTTCGAAGCGTCCAATGAATGCCGTCCGGGGACGTACGAATTCGCCCGATTTCACCCGCCACCACAAACAACCCGGCTCCGAAGGCGACGCTCTGCAACGTCACATCCGTCCCCGTGATTTGAGGCGTCCAGTGCAGGCCGTCGGGAGAGGTGAGCACCGTCCCGATATCGCCGGCCGCCACATACTGTCCCAGACCAAAGCTCACGGATCGCAGAGCCTGGTCGTTGCCCGTTGGAGACACAGACCACGCAAGACCATCCCGTGAACTTCGCGCGCCCCCCGCTCGGTCCACTGCCACATAGCGATTGTTGCCGAAGGCGATTCCGAGGAGGTCGGGGTTGTTCAGCCTCCAGACATCCTGCGCGCTCACGACCGCCACCCCGATGAAACTGAAAAGACCCAGCATTGCTCCAACGCAATAACCACACGCCGTGCGCGACCATCTCAGAATGGTTTTTTGTAGAGTGGGCACGGAAAGAATATCGATCCGGGAGAAATCGTGGTCCAATGTTTGATCGCCGCAGGAGTCGGACCCGTGTCCGAGCAGTCCCCGGTCCCACCCTTTCCCCCCATGGTCCATTTGGAGAATCGGCTCCACCTTCCAGGGTTTCCTCCATTTGCAGGAACGTCGATCCACCCAAAGAACTCGATTCGCTCTGTCAAATGTAGACTGTATAGATCCCCAAACGCCTCCAGGTGCAGCCACAGTGTCCGCTCCTCGGACCTCACCGGTACGCTGCGCTCCAGAGAGGCCGCCCCTCCGGGGCTACGGAGCGCTGGCATCCTGCCGGCGAGTTGGTTCCCAGCGCCGTCGGCGCGACATCGTTGTAGACACCACCCCCCGATGATTCTCCAGCCCTGTAGGGGCGACATCCTCCGTTCAACCTGCGCAGACGATGCCGCCCCGCTGGGGCTCAATCGTATTGCGGTAACGGGTTCTACACAGATTGCGCACCGCCGGCGCTCCTGATTGGGGCGTCCACCCCGCGTCATTC
>JANXMD010000052.1 GCA_025354845.1 Verrucomicrobiota bacterium
GCTCGCTCGTGTTCGCCGGCTACGACGTGAACCACGCCTGGGGCAAGGGCGGACACGACGGGACCCAAGCCACTCAAGTCTTCCCCGACGCGTTACGCTGGCTGTGGCGCGATTATCCGGCGCCGATCGTCGCCAACGCCGACGGAAAGTCGAAGCAGCCGCTGATGACGGACATTCTAGTGCCCGCCGACACCTGGAAACTAGTGGGAGAAGGCTACAAGTTCACCGAAGGTCCTGCCGTCAACCTGCGCGGCGAGGTCTTTTTCAGCGACATCCCGAACAGCCGCATCCACAAGATCGCCCTCGACGGCACAGTGTCGGTGTTCGCGGAGAACACTGGGGAGGCCAACGGCCTGATGTTCGGGCCCGACGGTCGCCTGTACGCCTGCGCCAACGCCAAGAAGCAGATCCTAGCCTACACCGAGGACGGAAAGTCGTCGGTGATCGCCGACGGCATTGAATCCAATGACCTCTGCATCACTCGTGGCGGCAATCTCTACGTGACCGATCCCACCCACAAGCAAGTGTGGCTGATCACCCCGGACGGCCAAAAGCGCGTGGTAGACACCGGCCTCCGGTTCGCCAACGGCGTGCGGCTGTCGCCCGATCAGAGTCTTCTCTACGTCGCCGACACTCAGGCGCAGTTCGTGTACTCCTATCAACTTGCCGACGACGGCTCGCTGGAGTTCAAACAGAAGTACTACCATCTGCATCTCGCCGACGGCTCGGTACAAAGTGGGGCGGACGGCATGACGCTCGACACCCAGGGCCGGCTGTACGTGGCAACGGAGCTGGGGGTCCAGTTCTGCGATCAGGCGGGCCGGGTCAACGGCATCATTCCCAAGCCGCAGAACAAGTGGCTGGCGCACGTCGTGTTCGGTGGCGCGGACTTCAGCACCATGTTCATCACCTGCAGCGACAAGGTGTATTCCCGCAAGACCAAGGTCCACGGCGTGCTAAGTTCGCAGCCCCCTATCAAGCCCCCCGCCCCCCGTCTCTGAGGCCGAGGGCCCACGGTTTGGACAGCCAGCCCGGCCACCTCGCTCCGTCAACCCCACCACTCCATCCCCGCGCCCTGGGAGCAAGGAATTGACTCCGAAGCCGGGGCGCTGTGGCCAATCCCCCCCGGGGTTCGGCGGGGCGTCTCCAAACCGGCGGCGAGCCGCCGGACTCCATACCGCTTCGCGGAACGCAACGTGACAGCAGACGTCGAGTTCACTCGGACGCGTTCGGGTCAACGCATGGAATTCCGGCTCCAGTCTTGCCCTGACACGGTGGACGGCCTCATCAATTGGGGACCCAGATCCTCGATCTCAACTCCAAGGTGTCCCGCCCCAACAACCACCCGGCACCCGACCAAATCGGCGCGCTGGAAACGCTTCGAGGACTCGGTGCCGTCATCGTCCTGATCTGCCATCTCGCAGCCTTCTTTTTTCCGGCGTCCTTCCCGAATTCCCCCACTGCGCCGCAGTTTCCGCTGGAGGCCTGGCTTCGATGGTTTCCGGGCTCGCTTCTAATTTCGGGACGTTTTGCAGTCAGCCTGTTTTTCGTCCTCAGCGGGGTGGTGCTCTCGCTCCGGTATCTCGGGCCAAAAGCAGCCGCGGAAGCGGACCTAGCCGGAGCCGTCGTGAAGCGACTCTTCCGACTGCTGCCCATGGTCGCCTTTGCCGCGCTCGCAACGCTGGCGCTCGGACGCGTTGGGTTTCTATTCCATCTGCAATTCGCCCAGACCCCTTCCCTTGCTTGGCTCTCCACGCTGAATGAATGGCAGAAGCCGCTCCATGAACTCCTGCGCCAGGCTTGGTACCGGCCCATCACTGAGGCCACAGCGCTCGTGCCGCCACTCTATACCATCGGCCTTGAGATTCAGGGCTCGTTTCTCGTCTTCGCCCTGCTGTTCCTCATGCGACACGTGCAGCGTCCCCGCTGGATTCTGGGAGTCACCCTGCTGATATTCCACTCGCAGTCCCTCGCCGGATTTGTCGCCGGCCTGATGCTCGCCGAGGCCTTCCAGAATTCAGCACGCTTCCGCCACTGGGCCTCTCAGGTTTGGATCGCCATCCCAACCCTGCTGGTGGGTCTATGGCTGGGTAGCCAGCAGCTGGAGGGACCGGGAAGCGCGGAACACGCGGTCGCCGATTCCTTCCTGCCGCCAATTCATTTCGGCCAGTACGGATGGCAAATGATCGGCGCGATCCTGGTGCTGGCCGTGATCCTCGGGAACAAGACGCTACTCCGGTATTTGGATTTCCCATTTGGCCGATGGCTGGGATCCATCAGCTACGGACTCTACGCGATTCACTTCACCGTACTGTCTTCTCTGGGATGCTGGATCGTGTTGAGGACTCCGAACGGTCACCAAGACTGGACGACCCTGCTGACCGCAGCCGTAGTCAGTGGTCTCGCTTCGATCGCCGCCGGCTGGGCCCTTCGCGGCCTCATCGACCGTCCGAGCCAACGGTTAGCATCGTGGGCAGGCCGCTTCTTCGCTCGGCCTCGCCACTAATGAATGGATGGTTTGCCGGCAGGCAGCTGCGGATCGTCTGGCAGAGACTGGGGAAACGAACGAAGCAAGCGCGTTCCAAGTCGATGGAGGAAGGGGAGGGATTCGAACCCCCGGATGCCTTGCGACATCTCCTGATTTCGAATCAGGTGCCTTTAACCACTCAGCCACCCTTCCATGACTCGCAGCGCTCGGTTCAGCGCCGGCGTGCTGTTAGTACCGGCTCCGACGAAATGCCCGCAAGACGAAAAAGGAATTTCGCGCTCAACCGCGAGCCGCGTCCCTTCGCGCTTTTCCCTCAAATAGGGCCGAATCGGACTTCTGCGGCTGCTTCACGCGACCACGATTAGCCGATCGCGGTAAGCCGCCCCGTCGAATCGCCATGCCGCTCGATACAGTGGGCCCCCATCCGCTCGGCCATGCTGAGGAACAGGTTCGTGACCAACAGGGACTTGGCGTTCACGTAGCGGCCCGGCTTGAGGGTGCCGCCGCCACCGTCCTCATTTGGAGGCAGGCGACAATCCATCGCAGCGTCATCGTGGTTTCCTTTCGTACGGTCTTCGCCAGACAGCCATGTGTGTCAATATGTGGGACTGACACGAATGGCCCCCGAACTGATCTCTATGGGTTGTGGAGGAAGCTCCAAAGCCCAACAAAGGAAGGC
>JANXMD010000719.1 GCA_025354845.1 Verrucomicrobiota bacterium
TCCTGGATTGCCAAACCACTGGAGTGGGCGGGGCAGTGGAGCTATTCGCTCTATCTTGTCCATATGCTCGGAATAGCACTGGTCGCATCTCTTGGGTTTACATCCCTTCGGCCGTTCCCGCGCTGGGGAATCGAGATTTCGATCATCTTGGGATTCGCCTACCTGTTCTTCTTGCTCGTCGAGCTGCCTTCCCACTGGTTGAGCCGGCGGGCCGCCGCTTGGGTCCAAGCGCGTCTCTCGAAGGCTTGAATCCCTGCGGCACCCGCGTCCGCGTGCGCATTCTCCACGTCATTCCATCGGTCTGTCCTTCCCAAGGTGGACCCAGCGTCGCCCTTCCCTTGATGGCGCGAGCCCTGGCGAGTCAGGGGATCCAGGTCGACGTGGCGACGACCAACGACGGCGGTGCGGGCAAGAGAAATGGTGAACCGTTGGGCACCCCTCTCGAGCGCGACGGGTACCGTCTGTTTCAGTTCCAGAAGCAGACGGAATTCTACAAGGTCTCGCTCCCTCTTTCCCGCTGGGTGGCAGGGCACGTGACGGAATACAGAGTCGTGCACGTCCACGCGTTGTTTTCGCATGCCCCCACGACCGCGGCCTCCCATGCCACCGCTCGGGGTGTCCCATATATCGTTCGACCCCTCGGGGTGCTGAACGCCTGGGGAATGCGTCATCGCCGGCCTGGGTTCAAAACTCTGTCGTTTCGATTCCGGGAGTTGCCATTGCTCCACCGGGCGGCGGCCATCCACTACACCAGCCGGGCTGAGCAACGGGAGGCTGAATCCATCGGAGTTCCGACCCGCGGGGTCATTGTGCCGCTCGGCATTGACCTGGAACCCTTCCGCGAGCCTCCAAACCCCTCCCCGTTTCTGGAAGCATTCCCAAGTCTCCGGGGAAGGAAGGTGCTGCTGTTCCTGTCACGCCTGGATCCGAAGAAAGGCTTCGACCTGCTCCTGCCGGCGCTGGAACGGATCCGAGCTCAACACCCGGACGCCCGCCTCGCTCTCGCCGGGAGCGGATCGCCCGACTATGAGCAGAACCTTCGTGAATCCCTGGGCAGACGGGGCTTGGCAGAGATGGTGGTTTGGACCGGTTTCCTTGAAGGCGCCTTGAAGCGATCTGCCCTCGGCGCCGCGACCGCCTACATTCTCCCCTCCCACTCGGAGAACTTCGGCATTGCGGCCGTGGAAGCGCTAGCATCCGGAACTCCCTGCATTTTGACGCCTGGCGTCGCCGTCGCGGAGGGACTCCAGGAGCTTGGAGCCGCACTCGTCCCCACCGCAGCTCCTGATGCAATCGCCGAGGCGATCGACCGCTTGTTTTCCTCACCCGAGACCGCGGCGCAGATTGGTTCCCGCGGGCGGGCGCACGCATTGCAAGAGTTCTCCATGGACACCATGGGTGCGCGCCTCGTTGATCTGTATTCGCGGCTCGGAAAGGACAAGTCATGATCACCCCGCTTATCCTGACCTACAACGAGCAGGAGAACATCGAGCGGACCCTTCGTCGCCTGGATTGGGCGGAGGTGGTGGTGGTGATCGACAGTGGGAGCACCGACTCGACGCTGGAAATCCTCCGTCGGTTTCCCAAAGTTCGCATCGTCCACCGCCCGTTTGACAACCATACCGACCAATGGAATTTCGGCGTGGCCCAATGCCAGACGGCCTGGGTGCTGTCCCTGGATGCGGACTATTGTCTGGTTCCGGAGCTGGAAGCCGTTCTCCGTTGTTGGACCCCCGACCCAGCCATCGTGGCCTGGTACGCCCGGTTCCGTTACTGCATTGGCGGCGTGCCCCTTCGAGCGAGTCTGTACCCGGCCCGCGCCGTGCTTTTTCGAAAGGATCGCTGCACCTACCTGGATGACGGCCACACTCAACTGCTGAAGGTGAACGGCCCAACCGGATTCCTTCAGCAGCCGATTCTTCACGACGACCGGAAACCGCTGCGGCGCTGGCTGCAGGAGCAGATTCGGTACGTCGAACGCGAATCGGTAAAACTTCAGCACACGCCCCCGGGCGAGTTGGGATTCAACGACCGGGTTCGCTCCCAGATTCTCCCGGGCCCGTTTTTGGTCCTCGGTTACTTGCTGTTGGGACGCGGCCTGATTCTGGACGGCTGGCGGGGGTGGTTCTACTGCCTCCAGCGAACCTACGTGGAGCTTCTGCTTTCCCTTCACCTTCTCGAATCCAGACTCTCCCGAGGTCCGCACGGGCGGGCCCGCGTCTGAATCGGAATTCATGGCCTTTCCTCGCCGGTCCGTTTACGATTTTTGGGTCAACTGCCACACCCCATGACCTTCGGTACACGTCCTCAACTCATCCCGGCCTGTATTGCAGCATTGGCCGCTCTTTCCGGGGCTTCGCTTTACGCCGCCGGGCTCAACGTCGTTCCCGCACTTCCGGAGGCCAAGACCGCCGCGGACAAAGGTGCCGACGGCGAGGATTTCTGGGGTGAATTCTGGAACGGCCCAGGCGGCTACACCTGGAAGGACTTCGCGCTCACTGGAAACCTCAATTACAAGGGGTTCTACACCGACAATCTTCAAGTGTCCGGGACCTCCAAAGTCAGCGACTTTGCGAATTACCTGACGCCTTTGATCCAGATTGACCGGAATGTCGAATCCACCACCGGGGGTACCGGAGTTCACGTGGCGTACCAACCCACCTTCATTTTCAACGCCTCGCATCCGGAGTACGATCGCAACTACCAGGCGATTCGGGGGAGCGTGGACCACGAGTGGGGTGAAAAAAGCATTACTCTGAGCCACCGATACCAGAAAACCAGCGAAGGGTTGACGCAGTCCGGCGTGCTTGCGCCGCAACAAGGGAACGAGACCCTGCTCGATTTTCAAAGCCCGTTGACCGGGAAGGTCCGGTTGGATCTGTTGGCGTCGCAGTCGCTCAGCGAAACGGATCCCGTTCTCGGGTTTTCCAAGCAGTCAGTGGATGGCTGGGAAGGCACCGCGTTTGCCACCATGGATCTCTTTCCCAAGATTACCGCGGGCCTGGGTTTAGGGGGCGGCTATGGGGAACAAAGGAATCCCACCAAGGACTACCGGTTCGTCAATGAGCGGCTGCTAACTCGCTGGAACTATCTTCTTTCCGGGAAGTTGACGCTGAGTCTGGATGCAGGGCTCCAATTCGCCCAGTCGCAGGATGACGGCGTTCGCGATCCGGAAGTGGCCCCGATCTTCAATTTCCTGCTCACTTACAACCCACGCTATGGCACCTCCTTCTCGCTTCTGGCAGGGCGCAGCAGCGGTTCGGCTCAGTTTTTTAGCGGTCAAAACGTGGTCCAAACATCGACCCAGCTCTTGGCCCGCCAGCGCCTGTACGAGAATTTCGCCCTGATTGCGGGATTCGGATACATTTTGGGAGACTATCAAGTGTTAGACACCAGCATCTTGAATCGGGCCGCGGGTTACGAGGGGTACAATTTCAATGCTGAGGTCCAGTGGCGGATCAATGCCCGAATTTCCTCCGGGTTGTTCTACCAATATCAGACGCGCACTTCTGCACGAACCATCGACGCTTTGAACTCCAACCAAGTGGGGCTAACCGTTGACCTGCGGTTTTAACCCCGAAGTCCGGGAGACTCTGGAGGGGCGGTGCTGGACTGGTTGTCAGCGGAATCGATTTCATCTGGAACACGATGCTGAAAATTCACCTCGCTGAGTATTCGCTGCTTTGCTTTGCCGTATCTTGTGTCTCGGCCTTGGTTGTCCTGCGCCTCCTGATGGCACGCGCCCTGACCGGTTGGATTCCCGCCCAGCTTCTTCCCGCCCCCCAAGGCGACGAACGCCCCATCCCGAGAACCGGTGGGATCGCGGTCGTCATTGGCATCGTGGTCGTCGGACTCATCGGAATGGTGCGTGGCGCACATCTTGCCGCTCCTTCCTCCACCACCGGGCTCCTTGTGGGAATGGCCGGGATGTTTTTGGTCGGACTTGCGGAGGATTTTTTCCCGTCCTTTGGTGGCTGGCGGATTCCGGCGCAGGTGATGGTTGCCGTCGCCGCGCTCTTGTCCGGTCTCCGAATGGAGTCGTTTCATCTGCCTTTTCTTGGAGAGGTTGAGTTCTCGAGTCTCATCGGTGCCGCGGTAACCATTAGCTGGTTGGTTGTCTGCACCAACGTGATCGGGCTGGTCAACGGAGTCGAAGGCGCCGTCGGCGGGATCAGTCTGATGGTCTTGGGCCTCACCTACGACGTGGCATTCGGATTCGGGGATGCGGGCGTCGCACTTTTCGTCGCAGGCATGGCGGGAGGTCTCGCCGCGCTGCTGTGGTACAACTTCCCACCGGCAAAGATTCTCTTGGGACGCAATGGCACCTACTTGTTGGGAATGGCCCTGGGAGGACTTTCCATCGAGGTCAGTCACAAGGGAGCCTTCCAGTTCGCCTTTTTGGCACCGACCTTGGCGATGGGCCTCCCATTCCTTGATGTCGCCATCGTCATTGCCCGACGATTGTTACGCGGGGTACCGCTGCTTCGCGCGGATCGTCGCCATATCCATCATCGACTGGAGGATCAGGGGTTGGATCCGATTCAGACGCTCATGGTCATGTATGCAGTTTCAGTCTGCTTTCTGGCGGGCGGGTTTGTGGTGATGTGGACGCAAGGCCAGCTGATTCCTTTGGTTCTGACCTTGGTGATGGTCCTGGCGTTGTTGTTTGTCCGCCAACTGAGCCGAAACGGCACTTCGACTACCGTCCGCTCGGTTTTGAGCGAATCGGCGATTGTCAGGCGCGAAATCAAGAACGCCCAGGCACTAGGACGCTGGCTTTCACTTCAATCCGAACGCGTCTCGGACTTTGACGAGTTCTGGAGCCGTGCCTGCACGGTGGCAGCAGACCTTCAGCTGCTCGGATTGGAACTACAGGGCGACGGAATTGCTCGCTACTACTCTTCAGGTCTTCCGAAGAATGATGGGCTGAGCAGTCGGCATCGCATCGTGGGTCCCAATGGAGTTTCGATTCAGCTCTTGGTTCGAGGGGATTCGGCAAAGACCACTCCGCATCTCTTTTATACTTTGTCCGAGTTGTTGACCGAAGCCTTCCAGGACGGTCTCCAGCGGGCCCGCCACTTCAAGTTGCGGGCGGATTGATGGGATTCGATTCCCTAGATTCCGATCCCCATCCTCATCCTTAAAAACAAAAACGCCGCGCAGATGCGCGGCGTTTTTCGTGTCCTAAAAGAGGATCAGATTTGACCCGGGTTCTTGCAGGTCGCGGTCTGAGGGATGTTATAGGTTTTGCCGCCGAGAGTCAGCGAACCTCCACCAGTGCTTCCCGTGTTTCCCGAAGCCCCACCACTCGAACTTCCGCTCGAAGTGACGGTTTGTTTGACGCTGCTTGGAGGCGTCTTGTACTTCGACGCAGAACGTGCGGAAAACTCTGTCACTGTTCCGTCAACCGGTGCGAACTGGCTGGCAAATTCGGACGCTGCTTCGCGAACCGCCGGAAGCCGGCCACCAACAATTGAGGCTCCAGTCGCAGCCAAGGAGGGATTCAACTGGCCAACCGCGGAAAGGGCGACAAGGAACGCGTCCGGAGCCTTATCCATGACGGCTTCCATGACTGCGGCCACTTCGTCCGGCGCCACGGTGAGCACGGCACGAACAGTCGCGGAGACCACCGTAGGGTGCTGTTCGAGCACTTCGGCAACGGCGGCGCGAACCACAGCGGAGCGCTCACTCTTGGATGCGGCCATGACCAGATGCGCCGCGCGATAGGGCGCCTCGACTAGCTTGACGCTGGTAAGCGAAATCTTAATCGAGGCGATCTTTTCGGCCGAAAGCGCAAATTGAGGCGCCTGCGCACCCATAGCCGACAAAGCAACACCTGCCGCCAACGCGGTGGCCAAGGGAACCATTGGAATCTTCATAGAATTAGCTTTTCGGAAAAGTTGGATTAACGAGCGCTTGAGCCACTGCGACGAACTTTGCGCGCCACTCCAAAGGCCAACAGCGCCGCACCCACCACCGCAAACCCATTGACTTCAGGAACGTTGACGAACGACCCAAGCTGCCAGGTATTGGCCTGATCAAAAGTCTGCCAGAACACGGTAGGATGAGAGCCAATCGAAGTGGCCGCATCCGAGGTAATCATGCCGGCATGATGGGTCCCATCGACGCCTGCAATCTGGATCGTAAACGTCATCGGCGAACTTAGCACAGAGTTCGCGTCGTAGGCGAAGTTGAGCGTAATCTTCTGAACGACACCATTGGGATCACCATCCAGGTCCAGAGTTCCATCTACGAGAGGGGTTCCAGGGCTAGCGAGGCCGGAAACCAGGGGGCCATCATTCTGGTAGAGCCGGTAGGTGATGGCACCCAGGCTGCTGAAATCAGAGAAATAGTAGAAGGAGATGCCCTTCAGGACGGTGGGCAAACCCGAGGCGAGCGAAACCTGAGAACCGTATTCTTCAGTGCCCAAGTGAATTCCATCGTTGAGCCGGCCCTGAAAATACCCCGTGAACGAGTCCGTGCCATCGGAGGTCGTGCTGATGGTCAGCGGGAAGTAGGTGGTGACAACTTGGGCACGGAGA
>JANXMD010000770.1 GCA_025354845.1 Verrucomicrobiota bacterium
CCTCCGTCGCCAGGCGCGCGGCATCGGACTCATGGCGGGAATGGAGTTTCGCCACGCGGACGGACGGCCTGCCACCGCGGAATCCATCGCGGTGATGAAAGCCCTGCTGCGACGCGGTTACATCGTGCTCCCGGAGGGCGCCGATTCTGAGGTGATCAGCTTCACACCGCCGCTCACGATTTCTTCGATGGAACTCCAACGAACTCTGAAGGTTTTTGGCGAAGTCCTGGAGGCCTGCGTTCCATGACCCTCTCGGAAATGCGTCGATGGCTCGACACTCGCGGCATTCAACTGACGCGGTCGCTCGGTCAGAACTTTCTGCACGACGGCAACCAGCTTCGACGCATCGCCGCCGCCGGCGACTTCCAACCCGGGGATCAACTGCTCGAGATCGGCCCTGGCCTCGGACCGTTGACCGAACTGCTCTTCACCAGCGGTTGTCCGGTGCTCGCGGTGGAGAAGGATCAGCGACTCGTCGAGGTGTTGCGCGAGCGATTCGCCGGAGTTGCCAATTTGAGCGTGCTGCACGACGACGCCCTCGAATGGCTGAAGCGTGAACCGCGGGACTGGACCGGATGGAAGCTGGTGGCGAATCTGCCCTATTCGGTGGGCTCGCCCATCCTGGTCGAACTCGCCCTGAGTCCGCGGCCGCCGGAGCGATTGGTCGCGACGCTGCAGCGTGAGGTGATCCAACGCATCGTCGCCGCTCCCGGCACCGAGCAATACGGGCTGCTCAGCCTCCTGCTCCAGGTCCGCTACGAACCCGCAGGAACCTTTACCATCCCCTCTCCTTGTTTCTTCCCGCCTCCGGATGTGGAGTCTGCCTGCGTCACCCTGCGTCGCCGCGTGCCCGAACTTCTCACGGCAGCCGAACTGGACTGTTTTGTCCGGGTGGTGAAGCTCGGTTTCTCACAACGGCGGAAGATGATGCGCAAACAACTGCGCACCGCCTGGGCCGAGCCGGTTCTCGACGCCGGCCTGTCCGCCGCGGGCATCGCGGCGACCGCACGGGCCGAGGACGTCGGCCTCAAGGCCTTCGTCACGCTCGCCCGCTACCTGCACGCTTCGACTTCGCAGGTTTCAACGGCTTCTTCGGCTTCGGCGTCTTGATCCGGGCCGCCGGCCGTTTTGCCGGCGCAGGCGCTGGCTTGTTGGCTTTCTTCGCCGCCGGCTTCTTTTTGGCCGCGGTGGCGGGCTTGGATTTCGCCTTCGCGGCTGGCTTGGGCGCGGCGGATTCCCGCGCCAGGTCCACGGCGCGCCAGAGATACCAACTCGCCGTCGTCCGATACGGCCGCCAACGCTCGCCCGCAGCCAAGAGCTCCTTCGGCGACGGCATCTCGTCGAGGCCATAGGCGAGTCGGTAGCCATTGCGCACGCCAAAGTCATCCACCGGCAACACATCAGGCCGGCCGAGGGTGAACATCAGAAACATCTCCACGGTCCAGCGTCCCACGCCGCGACACTCGGTGAGACGCTCGACGATGACGTCATCGGGCAGCCCGGCAAGTTCATCGCGATGCGGCACGACACCGGAAAGTGCCTTGGCACTGATGTCGCGGATGGCCGCAAGCTTGGAGCGGGAAAAGCCCGCCGCACGGATGGCTTCATCGGGCACCGCCGCCACCTCTTCGGGCAAGGGAAAGCGCCCGGCGGGGAACAGCGCCAGGAACCGTCTCAAAATGGTTTCCGCAGCAGTTCCATTCAACTGCTGATGCGCGACCGCGCTGATCAGCGCCTCGAACGGCGACCGATCGGGGAGCGGCGTCAGAGGACACGGTCCGACCGTTTTGATCAGTTTCCCGATCACCGGATCGACTTTGGAAAGATGCGCGTGGGTCTTGGGAGTCATGGAATCAGGAAAAACTCGTTGGCGCGGGCTGGTCGTAGAAAGTGCCGGGAGAGTGACTAGAACAATGAAAATCACACCCGTCGCGCCGCGGCAACCTCACCCTCATCCGCCAGCCGTTCCAGGGACGCGCCGGTAACCCGCATCAGCCGCCACTCATCCATCCCCTGCGCCCCGAGCGATTCGTAAAACTCGATGCTGGGCGTGTTCCAATCGAGCACCGCCCATTCAAACCGGCCGCAGCCCCGCTGACGCGCAATTCGCGCCAGCTCGAGCAGGAGCGACTTCCCAATGCCCCGGCCGCGAAACTCAGGGTGGACGAACACGTCCTCGAGATAAATCCCAGGCCGAGACAGGAAGGTGGAGAAGTTATGGAAATACAGGGCAAATCCCGCCGAGACCCCGTCCCATTCTGCCAGGATCACTTCGGAACGCGGCTGTAAACCAAAGAGATGTTCCTCAAGTGTCGCCTCAGTCGCCACCACCTCATCGAGCAGCTTTTCGTACTCCGCGAGCGCGCGGATGAAGCGGAGGATGAGGGGAACATCCGAACGAATCGCCGGCCGGAGCTGGAGGGACCTGCCGCCCAAAGCGGATTCAGTGGAAGCTGCCATGGGAAAAGGCCCTCTCCGGCCGGACCAGTCGCTCAGCGACGGAACGGAAGCGGTGCCGGCGAGGCGGCAGCAGCGCCGGGAAGCTCGTTGGCGCAGGGCTGGTTGATGGGCACTTCGGGAATCGCATTGTTCGGCGTCACAATCCCCTTCTGCAACATCCACGCCTCAACCTCTTCCCCGCTCACGTCGGCCAGCATTTCGCCGTTGATCTCAATGGTCGGCTGCCTGGTCTGGCCGGTCTTCTCGACCATCTCCTGGAAAAATTC
>JANXMD010000806.1 GCA_025354845.1 Verrucomicrobiota bacterium
CATTGGTGTAGAGGATGTCGAGGTCTCCATCCCCATCCAGGTCCACGAGCGAAATTCCCGAGGAGCCGTAGGCAGGGGTGCCGGCTTCAAACAGCACCCGCTCGCGAAAGCCACCGTGTCCGTCATTGAGAAAGGCGGAAATGCGTTCGTGTTCCTGGGCGAACAGCGCGACGAAATCGAGTCGGCCATCCCCGTCTAGGTCCACCGGCAGCGCATCAATGGCCCCGTTGCGAGCGACGAGTGGGTGGTAATTCCAGCGGTCGTTTCCGCTGTTTTCCAGCCAGCCGATTTCGCCCGTCTTCAGATAGCCGAATCCCGCCAC
Organism: Verrucomicrobiota bacterium; assembly: GCA_025354845.1. Classification (GTDB taxonomy): domain Bacteria; phylum Verrucomicrobiota; class Verrucomicrobiia; order Limisphaerales; family UBA9464; genus CAIVQB01. The sequence continues at coordinate 323 of JANXMD010000806.1, forward strand.
CAGAAAATCGATGCGGCCGTCGCCGTTGAAATCACCGGGTTCGACGTCGGCAACGCGTCCCAATCCTTCCGCCAAGGTCTGCGAGCTGAATCCTCCGGGGCCTTGGTTCCGCAGCCACACGATACTCCCCACCCGATCGTCCGTGGGATCGATTCGCGTCTGCGCTGCGACGATGAGATCGATTCGCCCGGTGGCGACGTTGGTCCAAGGTCGGCTGCGGGTGGGGTGCGGAACCGAGGCCAGCGGTTCTTCAATCCAGTGGGTGCGACCGAGAGGGCGGTGCACCCACGTGACCTGCGAGGCCTCGGTGTCACAGAGGATCACATCAGGCCGCCCGTCGGCATCGAGGTCGGCAATCCGCACGTTTCCGAGAATCGGGTGACTTCTGGAATCCGCTGACGCCGGCGAGCCGAAGGGGGTGGGTACCACCTCGCGTTGGTCCACCTGGGCGACCAGCGGCGGATCGGGCGCAAGATGCGGTGCGTTCGCCGGACTGAACGTGAGGTAGAAGTGAAGCAGATCCGCCTTCTGATCGGAGGTCAGTGGCTGGACGCCCTTGTCCTGACGAATCTCGGTCATGCGATGAAACACTTCGACCCAGTTGGTGTGTGTGAGCGTGGCGGGAGAAGGGGCCAGGTGACAGATGCCGCACTGCGCCGTTGCCCCGGAGGCCTCGGACCAGCCGGCTTGACCGAGGAGGGAGCGCTGGTGAAGTGCCGTCCACCGCTCCACCGGAAACGCCGACGGGCTCAAGTGGCACTGGCTGCAGGGCGTGCGGAAACTCGACGGGAATCCGGCCTTCGGCTTGAGATAGGTGAGTCGAAATGCCGCGTCGGACTCCGGTGGATTGCCAACTCCAGGGTGGGCCGCAGCCCGTTTGCGAAGTCCCCAGCGTTGCAGCGACACGAAGCCGAGAACGAGGACCGCGAGGACCGCGAGGGGGACCAGCGAATTGGGAAAGCGTCGAGGAACGGACATGGGCTGATCGACGGCCGTGGGACCGTGAATCGGTGCGAACTCTAGCCGGCCCAGGTGGAGTTGCCGAGTGGCGCGTGTCGTCGAACCAAGAAAAAACGCCCCGGCGAACCGGGGCGTTTGGAAGGTGAGGGGTTGGGCGGATTCCCGGACGGAACGCTAGCCGAGGAATCCAAGATTCTGGGTTGGGAATCCCGTGAGATTCGGGAAGACCGACGTCAACTGGTTCGACGGAACACCAAACCAGGAGGCCAGAGTGGCCCCGTATTGATCCACCGAAGTTGACGGAATCAGGGCGCCGCGCGACCCGGAATCGTCCGGTCCGCCGAGACCCAAGGTGGGGAACGAGCCGTAGAGCTGGCCGCCCTGGACCGCGCCGCCAAGTATGAGGTGATGGCTTCCCCAGCCGTGGTCGGTGCCGGTGCCGCTGGGCTGCAGAGTGCGGCCGAAGTCGGAAAGCGTGAAGCTGGTGACCTTGTCCGGAATGCCGAGTTCCGTGGTGGCTTTATAAAAGGCATCGAGGCCTTCGGCGAGCTGCCGGAGCAGGTCCCAATGCTGCCAGGACTGCGAACCGTGGGTGTCGAATCCGCCAAGCGTGCAGAAGAAGATCTGACGGCTCATGCCCACGGTGCCACGCAGCTTGATGATCTGCGCAATCTGTTTGAGCTGGTCCCCAATGCTGGTGCCGGGGAATTGGGTGGATAGGGTCGCGGTGTTGCCGGTCAGGAGAGAGTTCAGGTTGACGGCATCCTGACGGACCTTGTTCGCCGCCTGCACCAGGGTGACTCCGCTGTTGAGCGAGAGGACCTGCTGGAGTCCGTTTTTGCGGGCATCCCCGGCGGCCTGTGGCCAGAGCTGCATGCCGGAGGGGTCGAGGTTGAAGCCCGGCAGGAGGCTTGCGGACTGGACAATACTGCCCGCGCAGAACAACGCCGGCCCGGAGATGGAGACCGCCGCCGGAAAGCTCGAGGCGCCGTTCAACGGATTGAGTACGTCAGCCATGCGGGCGCCCCATCCTGTCCCGCCCGAGGAGGACGGGATGCCGCTCTGCATCTGCTGAATCTGATCCGAATGCGAGAACAGGTTGGTGGGCAGCGGAACTGCATTCGAGAGGAACTGCGGCCGGGTGACCGGTTGCACGAGCATGCCGACGTTGGCGAGCACGGCGAGCTGACTGGAGGTCCAGTAGGGTTGGAGGGCGGTGAGTCCCGGGTTGAGGCCGTAAGGCGTGCCGTTCTTGGTCTGCACGTGGACCAGCGGCCCGTTGCTGTCGGGCAGCGCCAGCGTGCCGCGCGCCTGCTTGTAGAGGTTGAACTCGGACTGCGTGAGCGGGATGACGGTGTTGTGACCGTCATTGCCACCCGCGAGGAAGACGCAGACCAGCGCCTTGTAGTCGGTCTGCGCGGACTGCGCGAAGGCGCTCATGCGCCCGAGGTAGGGAAGCAGCGCCGCGGCGCCGATGCCGCGGATCATCCGCCGGCGGGAGAAGCGAAGGGTGTTCATGTCGGGACGTTCCTTTGGGGATTCGTGGTGGGACTGGGGATCAGGATTCAATACTGGACCGCGTACTGGCCGCTCAACGCGGTGAGATACAGCACGGTTTCGATCCGGGTTGCTGCGTCGTAGCCTGGAGTTGCCGCCGTGATGAGCACGGTCTTCATCGCCGCCGGCATCCTGCCGTGGAGCAGCGTTTGGTTCACGGCCTCCACCAGCCCCGGCATGTCATTGCCGTACGCCTGGAACGGGGTGAGATCCACGATCATGTCGGTGGCCGGGTAGTGCAGGGCCTCAAACATGAAGTTGCCGCGAAGCACCGCCTCGGTGGGGCTGTAGATCTGGAATTCCGGGCCGAACATCGAACTCTTCGGCACGTGATAGAGTGGTGAGAACCAGCTGAACACGGACGGCGGAGTCACAATGGACTGGGCCATGTAGTCGTAGAGGTAGGTGAGTCCCTGGTTCGGGGCGAAGCTGCCGTTGAGGGCGCGAAGGAAGCCGCAGGTCTGCACGATGGCGTCCTTGAGGCGGCCCTGGCTGGCGGGGGCGGAGTCGTCGCGAGCCTCCGGATCCATCAGAATGGCCCGCACCACGGCGGCCAGATCACCGCGGACGCCGGAACCGTTGTCATCGAAGACCGACGCAATGCGCGAGATGAACCCGGGTGAGGGATTGCTGGTGACCAGGCTCCGGATCAAGCGCGTGGCGATGAACGGGGCCGTGTTCGGGTGGGAGAACAGCGTGTCGAGCAGCGTGTCGAGATCCTGATCCACGGTGAGGCCCGCTGGGACGTTCATCCCAAGGTAGGACTTCGGGCCGTTGTCGTGGTTGGCCGGTCGCGGTTCCATGGGAGCTCCGAAGTATTCCCAATTATTCGGCTGCGGCGTGGCCCCCGGGGCGGTGCCATAGGTCCAACCCGTCAGCGCGAGGGCCACCTGGTGGACGGTGTTCTGGTCATAGGTCGGGATCGGATTGCCCATTCCGTCGAGCTTCTGCGAGCCGTCCTGATTCAGCTGCCACAGCCCGATGGTGAAGAGCTGCATCAGCTCGCGGGCGTAGTTCTCATTGGCGCCGCCGGCGAGGCCCGGCCGCATCGAGTTGGCGAGGTCGAGATACTTGCCCATCGAGGGACTGAGCGACACTTCGCGCAGCATCGTCCGATAGTTACCGAAGGCGTCGTGACTGAGGATCCGCATCCAGGGAAGGATTTCATTCGCGTAGATCAACTTGGCGCCGGAGGTGACGATGATCTGGCTGAGCGCAAAGGCCACGCGCTGCCGGAGTTGATCCGGCGCGGTGGTGTAGTTGTAGAGCACCCATTGGCGGACCGTGCCCATGTTGTTGTCGGCCGGAACGGGAATCGCGGTTTCAGGCAGGCCGAACTGTTCGTCCAGGTAGGCCTGAATGCCGATCTGCTGAATATGGGACAGCGTGGCCGGGGTTGGGCCGAAGGAAGACTGGTCGAGGAATCTCGCACCGGTTAGCCAGACCGGAGCGAAGGGTGGGGCCGTCAGCGTGAGGGTGGCGTTGGCATAGGCGACGGCGGAGGCCGCCGCGGTGGCACGGACGGTCACCACATTATTGGCCGGCATCGTAACCGGGGGCGTGTAGAGACCGGCCGCAGAGATGGTGCCCAAGCCGGGCGAGCCGCCGTTGACGCCGTTCACCGACCAGACGACGGACGTATTCTGACTTCCGGTAACCGTGGCCGAAAGGCTCAAGGTGGACCCCAGGGAAACCGAGCCGACTGCCGGCGTTACTGCCACTGTGATGGGAGGCGGGGGAGGCACCAGCGCGATCGTGGCGGAGGCCGAGGAGTTCGGGTTGGCGACGGAGATGGCTTGAACGGTGACGGTGGACGGATTGGGCAACGCCGCGGGAGCGGTATAGACGCCGCCCGAAGTGATGGTGCCGACGGTTCCGCTGCCACCGTTGATCCCGTTGACGGTCCAGGTCACGGCGGTGATCGCGCTGCCGGAAACCGACGGGGTGAAGGTCTGGGAGCCGTTCAACTGCACGGTTGCATTGGCCGGCGACACGGTGATCACGACGGGCGGCGGTGCCGGCGCGAGCGTGACGGTGGCCTGGCCGGAGATGGCCGGATTCGCCACCGAGAATGCCTGCACGGTGACCGCGCTCGGAGAGGGCATGGACGCGGGGGCCGCGTACAGACCCGCGGCGTTGATGGTGCCGACGGTGCTGTTGCCGCCGGAGATTCCGTTCACCGACCAGGTGACGCCCGTGTTGGCAGTCCCGGCGACGGTGGCCGCAAAGCCCTTCGACGTGGTTAGGGGCACGCTGGCCGAAGCGGGAGCGACGGTGACTGTAATCGTCGGGACCGTCACGGTAACCGACACCGTGTTGCCGATCACGGCGCCATTTCCGGGCTGCTTCACGGAGAAGACGAGGGTTCCGGCGGCCGCGGCGTTGCCGCTGGCCTTGATCTGAGTTGAGGAGACGAAGGTGGTAGTCACCGGAACCCCGTTGGCGAGTGCCTGCGAATCCGGTGCAAAATTCGCGCCGTTGAAACTCACCACGTAATTGCCGGTGGGGAGCTTCGAGGGCGAGGCACTCCAGAGCCACGGATACTTCCGTGTGATGGTGAGCGCCGCAGTCCCGAAGGAGTTGGGGAAGGCGGTGCTCTTGGCTTTGACCGTGACCACATTGGCCGCCGGTGCGGAGGCGGGCGCCTGGTAGAAGCCCGTGGCGCTGATCGTTCCGACCGTGGCGTCGCCGCCCGGGATGTCATTCACGAACCAGGTCACCGTATTGGGTGAGATCGGAACGTAGCCGGTGAACTGGCGCGTCGTGCCGATCTCGATGCTGGAGGGGTTCGGGTACACGACGATTGCCCCGGCCACTTGCGCCCGAAGCGTTGCCGGCCAGAGCGTCATCAAGATGAGGAGCAATTGGGTCCAGGTGGAGATTCTGGACTCCGATCGTTTCGGCAGTCGTGCCGGGCCGGCGGGCTGGAGCGGGAGGTTCATCGCGAGGATTGGGATTGGGATGGCGGAGCGTCGTGGCTCGCAGGGGCTTCTGTCGGTCGGTTCCAAGTTCGACTCGCCGACGACAATTCCCTGGCGACAACGCTCCGTTTTCGGGCTGCTACGCTTCCGGGGAACCAAGGTTACCGACTTTTTTTCGATTTGGTTCGCCTCGCACTTGCGGCATGACGCATTCAAGGGGACGCTCCCGCCCATGGCAGCGCCCGCCCGCCGACCCAAACCGGTGCGTCGAAGCAAACCCGTGCCCAAGACGGATTTTTCCTTGGAGGATCTCCTGAACCGCCTTGGTCGAGGCGTTCTGGATCTCACCTCCAGCTCCCTCGTCACCCAACGTCCCGTCCATGGCACCACCCTGTTTGTCGCCACCTGCGCGGTGGAGAGCCGGATGGGATTGTTTCAAGCCCATGTCTTCCAGGATCTAATCCACAAGGGCTACATCATCGCGCTCGCCCATGGAAACCTGCGAGCGAAGACGCTTCATACTCGGATTCATTCCTCCTGTGTCACCAGCGAGACTCTCCGTGGCTGCGACTGCGATTGTGTTCAGCAGCTCGAAGGCGCGATGGAGGTGATTGCCAGGAAAGGGAACGGCATCCTGTTCTATTTGATGCAGGAAGGCCGTGGTGTCGGCTATGTCGCCAAGGCGCGAGACCGCATGCTGGTGCAG
>JANXMD010000818.1 GCA_025354845.1 Verrucomicrobiota bacterium
CATTGGTGGATTCCGATCTCCCCGGAGACCCTCCGATGAACCGGCTTGCTTCCCAGGCCGCTGGAGTGCCGTGGCCGAGGCTGGGGCGGGCCAGCACGAGGGAGGGGCCAAACCCGTCCGCGGCAGCGGGCCAGCCGCCGCTGTCGCGGTACTGGAGTTCCGCCATCACCGCGCCGCTCCGATGCCGCAGGCGAAGCGTTCCGGAACCATTGGGCAACGACCCGCCAAGGGGACCAAGAACATTGGTCGCCCCGGTGACGGCAATCAGGTCCGCCGGGTTGGCCGCCAGGACGACGTAGCCCTGGGAGGGAAGTTGGAATCCTGGAGGAAAGGTGAAGTCTGCTGAACCGGAGAGTCGCCAGCCGCTGAGGTCCTCGAACCAGGGCATTGAATTGAAGACCTCGACGAACTGCACGTTGCGGCCGTCGGGCCGATGTGCCGGGTGATAGTGAATCTCGGAAATCGTCACGCCCGATCGACGGGAGGACGGACCGATGGGCTCGGTGGGTGGCTTGGAGAAGCGCAGGGGAAGGGGAGGTGCGGTGGGCGGAGCCGCATGCGGATGAATCAGCGCCAGAGCGCCGGCAAGAAGCCACAGAGGGACCTGGATTAGGGACGGAAGCAGGCCGAGGTCGCGGGTCCGGTTTGGCATACGGTGGAGTGCGTGAAGACTAGCAGGAGTCCATCGGGGTCCGAAGAAGTTTTCGATGCAGGGAATCTTGAGTTCGACCGGGAAAATCGGATTGCCGACGCGGGAATCGTCTGGGCAAGGTCGATCCCGTGAAATCCCTGTTGTGCTGTGTGGCCTTGATCGTCGGCCTCCGGGTCTTGGGTGCCGAAGGATTGGCTCACCCGTCGATGCCGATTGGCTCTGCGCTTCCGGAGTTTGATTTGCCCGGGGTGGATGGGAAACGGCACGTCAATGCCGAGTATGCCGGAGCCAAGGTGTTGGCCATTGTTTTCACCTGTAACCATTGTCCCACGGCACAGGCCTACGAGGAGCGAATCAAGGCGCTGACCCGCGACTATCAACCGCGGGGCGTCGCCGTGATTGCCGTGTCCCCGAACAGCCCGGCGGCGGTGCGTCTCGATGAACTGGGCTACACCGATCTGGGTGACGATCTGGACGACATGAAGCTCCGGGCCCGCGAGCGCGGCTTCAATTTTCCGTATCTGTTTGACGGCGAGACCGAAGCCTTTTCCCTAAAGTTGGGACCGGCAACGACCCCGCACGTGTTCCTGTTCGGCCCGGATCGCAAACTCGAATTCTCGGGTCGCATCGACGATTCCGAGCGTGAGGATCGCATGAAGGTTCAGGATACCCGCCTCGCGCTCGACGCCCTTCTGGCCGGCCGCAAGCCGGCGGTGACCGAGACGCGGGTCTTCGGCTGTTCGACCAAATGGGGCGACAAGGCTGCCGGAAACCAAACTTGGCGCGAGAAGGTCCGCAAGGAACCGGTGTCGGTGAAGCCTGCCGATGTCGCCGCACTGAAGGCGCTGCGGGAGAACGCCGATTCCGGCAAGGTGCGATTGATCAACGTCTGGGCCACCTGGTGCGGTCCGTGTGTGTCCGAGTTCGATGAATTGATTGAAACCAATCTGCGGTTCCGCCATCGCGATTTTGAGATCGTGACGGTCTCGGCGCAGTTTCCCGATGAACAGGCGGCGGTGGCCAAATTCCTTGCCAAGCACAACGCTTCCACCCGCAACGTGATTTTCGCCGAGGGCGACAAGGACCAGATGCTCGGGGCGGTTGACCCGGAGTGGAAGGGCGCCCTGCCTCACACGCTGCTGGTGGCGCCCGGAGGCAAAGTGCTTTATCGGCAGACCGGTGAAATCGACTTCCTTGAGCTCCGCCGTCGCATCGTCCCTGCGCTGAATGCCATCACGCCTTGGGCCGGAATGAAGTAGGCGGAACGAAAATAGGCGCCGGACGGATCCCTCCGCGCGCGGCGCCCGTTGGAAACGCCAACGATCAGCGATAGGCGTCCATGCCGACGCAGGAGCAGACCAGATTCCGGTCGCCGAACACGTTGTCGACACGTCCTACCGACGGCCAGAATTTCCAGTCGCGGAGTGCCTCGATCGGAAACGCGGCTTCCTCCCGCGAGTAAGGCCGGCTCCAGCCGTCGGAACCGATTTGATCCGCGGTGTGCGGGGCGTTCTTGAGCAGGTTGTTCTTCGCATCGGCGTCGCCGGTTTCGATCGCCGTGATCTCGCCGTGGATGGCAATCATCGCCTCGCAGAAACGGTCGAGCTCAACCTTGGGTTCCGATTCGGTCGGCTCGACCATCAGCGTTCCAGCCACCGGCCAACTGAGGGTCGGCGCGTGGAATCCATAATCCATCAGGCGCTTCGCCACATCCTCGGCCGTGACCGATTTGAACGGACGAAGATCCAGGATGCACTCGTGCGCGACCAGGCCATTGGAGCGGTAGAGGGTTGGGAAGTAGGTCTCTAGGCGCTTGGAGATGTAGTTGGCGCTCAGGATCGCCACCGCGGTGGCGTCGGTCAGGCCGCGTCCCGCCATCATGGCGATGTACATCCACGAGATCGTGCAAATGCTCGCGCTGCCCCACGGAGCGGCACTGACGGCACCGATGGGATCCTCGCCACCGAGGCGAACCACGGAATGTCCGGGCAGGAACGGAACGAGGTGTTCTGCCACGCCGATCGGGCCGACTCCCGGCCCGCCGCCTCCGTGCGGAATGCAGAACGTCTTGTGGAGGTTTAAGTGGCAAACGTCGGCGCCGATGGATCCCGGCGAGGTCCATCCGACCTGCGCGTTCATGTTCGCGCCGTCCATATAGACTTGGCCGCCCGCTTCGTGGACGCGCTGGCAGACCTCCCGAATCGACGCCTCGAACACCCCGTGAGTGCTCGGGTAGGTGACCATGA
>JANXMD010000840.1 GCA_025354845.1 Verrucomicrobiota bacterium
ATCAAGCAGTCCATCAAGCGGGCGCTGTCCAATCAGTCGAAGTCGATCCGCCTGCCGATCCATCTTGTTCAGCAGATCGCCCAGATGCGCCGCGCTGAAAACCAGTATGAAGCGACTCACGGGCGCGCGCCCAACGATTCCGAGCTGGCGGTGGCGCTCGGCGTGGGCGAGGACGATATCCAGCACTGGCGTGAGAGTGCCATGGTGGGCACCACCTCGCTAGACGCGCCGCTGGGAACGGATTCCGATTCGAACCGGGTTGCCGATGTCATCGCCGACGAGAACGCCAGCATGCCCTGGGCAGGAGTGAGCGAAGAGACCAATGCCGAGCTTGTCCGCGAGCTCGTGGGCACTCTGAACGCACGTGAGCAGGTGATTTTGCGTCGTCGCTTCGCCCTCGACGGAGGCGATCCGGTGACGCTGGAGCAGATCGGCGAGGATTTCGGCCTGACCCGCGAGCGGATCCGGCAGCTCGAAGCCGCCGCGTTGCGCAAGTTGCGCGAGCGCATGGAAAGTCGCGAAGGCGTTCTCGGCTGACACCGCGGTGCAATCGCCGGAATGCCTGTCGGGTTGCACCGAGCGATTCATTGAACACGTGAAGGACCTCAGGCAGTCTGGGGCCTTCATGCGTCGATTCATCCTTTCAGGCGTTGCGTCCGCGGTTGCGGTCACAGCTGCCTTTCTTACGTCCCTCGTCGCCGACGAGCCGGTAAAGCCCGTACTATCCCCCAAGGAAAAGGCCGTCCAGGCGGTCCGCCTTCCGCCCGGATTTCGCTACGAAGTGCTGGCTATGGGAGAGATTCCCGAGCCGCTGTATCTCCAGTTTGCGCCGGACGGACGTCTCTGGTTCACCGGACGCCGTGGCCACATCTGGGCCTACGACTTCAAGACCGGCAGTCATGAGCAGATTGCCAAGCTCAACGTCTGCTGGGAGCCGACCCCGGGGCGTGAGGCCAATGAGCGCGGTCTGCATGGCATCGAGTTCGATCCTGAGTACCTGAAGAACGGCCGGCTGTATCTCCACTATGCGCCGTGGGCCCCGACCAACGCCACTGCCTGGAGCAATCGCGTGTCCCGCTTCACGGTGGATAATCCCAAACGTGCCACCGCGCTGAAGGAAGGTTCGGAGAAAATCCTCCTGACCGTCCCAAGCCTCCGCGGCTTCCATCAGGGCGGCGCTCTGGGAATCAATCCGCGAGATGGCAAACTGTACGTCACAGCGGGTGACAACAATGTTTCGAAGGACACCGAGCAGTTCTGGAACGATCCAAACAATCCGCCCCAAGTGCTCTCCGCGCTGCAGGGCAAGGTCCTTCGAATCAACCTGGACGGTTCCATTCCTTCCGACAACCCGTTCCGCAAACGCAAGGATGCGAATCCAGCCGTTTACACCTACGGGCATCGCAATCCGTACACGCTCAACATCGACCGCCTCACCGGTCACGTGTACGTCGGCGAGGTGGGCTTCGATCGCAAAGAGGACTGGGAGGAGGTCAACTGGATCCAACCCGGAAAGAACTACGGCTGGCCCCGCTGCATGGGCACCAACTACGCCACCTATGGCGGCGGACCGTGCACGCTTCCAGATGCCGCCCCTCCTTGGATTTCCTGGATCCATGAAGGCGGCTCCAACGCCACCAGCGGTCCCGTGTACCGTCCGGCCAAGAAGGGGCACGATTTCCCCGAGGCTTTCCATGGCGGCATGTTCTACGCCGACTGGGTCCGCAAGTGGGTCCGATTCGCGACGGTGGATCCGGTGGACAACCACGTGATCAAAACCGAGCCGTTCGCCCGAGGTTTCACTGCCGGAATTCTCGCGATGCAGGAGGGACCGGATGGCGCCCTGTATATGGTGGAATACGGCGGCTGGTTTACCGGTGCGGCGAGCGACAAACTTTCGCGCATCGTCCGCGAGTAATCGCGGCGACCCTGAACGACAAAACCGGCCGGGAGGCATCCGCCCCGGCCGGTTTTCGGTTTTCGGTCATTTGCCGAAGAGCATCCGCAGCCCAACCAGCAGCATGAAGCCGCCGAACACGCGCTTCAGGTCGGCGGCGGGCAGCTTGGTGAAAATCCACTGGCCCACCAGGCTTCCGAGGATCGCCAGCGGCATCATCTGCACCGCGGCATTCCAATCCATCAGGCCGCCCTTCCACTTTTGTGCCACGCTGATGATCGAGGTCGGAATGATGACCAGCAGCGAAGTGGCCACCGCACGCTTGGTGTCGTAAGCCAGGAGCAGGGTCATGGCAGGCACCATCACGACCCCGCCGCCCACGCCGAAGAGCGCGTTGGTGACACCGCTGAAGAAACCGATGGTCAGGATCAGAATCAGGTTCATGAGAAAGGACGAGGCGTTGGTTCAGAAGGTGACGCGGGCCGGGGAATCCGCACGCAGGACTGATTCATGCTGAAACCGGGCCCGGAATTCGGAGCGAATCGCCTCCAGGGAGTGATCCGTTTCCGCGGTCCCGGGGTGCAGGATGACCAGGATGCGCGTCGGCAGCTGATGGATCGTGCCGTCTTTCCCACGCCATTGCCCCTTGGCGTCGAGGATCGTCAGCCCGGCGGGGAAACGTGGCGTGACGACGCTGGCCAGAAATTCGATCCAAGGCGCGTCCGCGATGCCGCCAAAATACAATTCGGTTCGCACCCACGCCTTTGGGGAAAGCGGTCGGTCCATTGGGGAGACTGCCCGAGGCATCGATCGGACGCCTGCGCAGCCGGCGACGAGCAGAAGGGCCGTCAACTGAAGGACACCGAACAGGAGACGGCGTTGGCCGGGGGACGAATCAGTCATGGCAGAACGTCAACGGTGGACCGATGCGTTTGGGAATTACCGGAAACCGTAGGCGAAGTGTGGGGGAGATTCGAAATCCTGCAAGAACGGCATCCGTGGACCGCGGGTTCCGCCAAGGATGCCAGCTCACGGATCCTTGCCACCACCCCCGGCTGCGGGGCAAGTTGAGCGCCAGTGAATCGCATTGAGCAACGTTTCGCCTCGCTTCGCGCCGCCGGTCGCAAGGGCCTCGTGATCTACATCGGCGCCGGCGATCCGGATCTCGAGTCCACGCGCCAGCTGGCGCTCGCCTTTGACCGCGCGGGAGTGGACGTGCTTGAGCTTGGAGTGCCCTTCAGCGATCCGCTCGCCGACG
>JANXMD010000034.1 GCA_025354845.1 Verrucomicrobiota bacterium
CGGCCCGCCCCCTCTCCCTCGGGATCGGGCGCGGTCATGTGGTTCGCATCGGCCGTGTTGCCGTAGCCGGTCACCTCGCAATAGATCCGGGCGCTACGCTTCTTGGCGTGCTCCAGCTCCTCGAGCACGAGCACCGCGGCGCCCTCGCCCATCACGAAGCCGTCGCGGCCCTGGTCGAACGGGCGCGAGGACTTCTTCGGTTCGTCATTGCGCGTGCTCATGGCGCGCATCGCCGCGAAGCCGCCCATGCCGAGGGGTACCACGGTGGCCTCGGTGCCGCCGGCGAACATCACCGCGGCGTCGCCGCGCTTGATGGTGGCCCAGGCCTCACCCAGGGCGTGGGTCGCGGTGGCGCAGGCGGAGCAGGTGGCGAAGTTGGGGCCGCGAAGCTTGTAGTAGAGCGAGAACAGGCCCGACGCCATGTTCAGGATCAGCATCGGGATCATGAACGGCGACACGCGCCCAGGGCCTTTGGCGAGCAGGATCTTGTGCTGCTCCTCGGTGGTGTAGAGGCCACCGATGCCGGAGCCGAGAAAGACGCCGACTTCATCGCGATTGGTCTTCTCCAGATCAAGGCCGGAGTCCTTCAGCGCGCCCCATCCGGCGAAGATGCCGAAGTGAGTGAAGCGATCGGTACGGCGCACCTCCTTGGGAGACGGGAAGGCGGGGATGGGATCGAATCCGCGCACCTCCGCGGCGATCTGGCAGTCGTAGGCGCTGATGTCGAACGCCTGCACACGGTCGATGCCGCACTGCCCCGCCACGATGTTGTTCCACAGCGTGGTGGCGTCATTGCCCAGGCTGGAGGCACAGCCGATACCAGTGACGACGACCCGACGATCAGTCCACGAACTCATAGGTTTGGAGACGGATTACCCGCGAAAAGGAGGCTGGAGCGCAAAGGAAAAATCGTGCCGTTCGCGGCCGACCCGGGAACCTTCCGGGAAAAAGAAAAGGCAGCCGGAACAGGCCGGCTGCCTTGGCGCGTTCGGGGAGGTCGAATTACTTCGACTGGATCTCCTCGATGTACTTGATGACGTCGCCGACGCTCTGGAGCTTTTCGGCTTCCTCGTCGGGGATCTCAGCGCCGAATTCCTCTTCGAGCGCCATGACCAGTTCGACGGTGTCCAACGAATCAGCGCCGAGGTCCTCGATGAACTTGGCCTCAGGGGTCACCTGATCCGCGTTGACGCCGAGCTGTTCGACGATGATGTCCTTGATGCGTTGCTCGATGGTTTTTTCAGCAGCCATAGGGTTGCGTTTGTTTTGCGGCGCCTGTCTAGGGGTGGGGGAGAAAAGCGTCAAGCCCTGTTCCCGGAAAAAATTCCGAGGCCGAGTCAGGATTTGATCGAATTGGTCACATCACCATGCCGCCATCGACCGTTAAAACCTGGCCGGTGACGTAGCGTCCGCCGGGTCCCGCAAGGTACGCCGCGGCCTCCGCGATATCCTCGGCCAGGCCTAGCGCGCCGAGGGGAATTTGTTTGAGCAACGCCTCCTTCAACGAGTCGTCGAGCACGGCGGTCATGTCGGTCTGGATGAAGCCTGGCGCAATGGCGTTGCAGGTCACTCCGCGGGATCCGAATTCCTTGGCCACCGACTTGGTGAAGCCAATGAGGCCTGCCTTGCTGGCGGCGTAGTTGCACTGGCCGGCGTTGCCGACGAGGCCGATGACCGAGGCCAGGTTGATGATGCGGCCGCTGCGCTGCTTGAGGAAGGCGCGGGTGAAGCCCTTGGTGACCAGGAACGCGCCGCGGAGATTGGTGTTGAGAACGGTGTCCCAGTCGGCTTCGGACATGCGCATCAAGAGGCCATCCTTGGTCACACCGGCGTTGTTCACCAGGATGTCCACGCGACCGGCCTGCTCGAGCACGGTGGCCACCGCGACGGTGACGGCCGCAGAGTCCGATACGTCCACCGCGAGCGCCCACGCCTTGCGTCCGAGCGCGCGGACCTCGGCGGCCACGGCCTCGGAATTGGCGGCGGTGCGCGAGATGCAGACCACGTCCGCACCCAACGTGGCGAACTTGAGGGCGATGGCGCGGCCGATGCCGCGGCCGGCGCCGGTGACGACGGCAACCTGATTGGTAAGAGTGCTCATGCGATAATGGACCGCCAACAAGACGGAAAATTCTAGGGAGGAGTCAATGGCATAGGTTGAGCTCCCTCCACGCATGGGGATTTCGACCCATGTGCTCTGGGTCGTTGCTCCCGTTGGGTCCTGCCTAGGGAGGCGTCCGGCCGTCCCGGATTTCTTGGGTGTGGGGACACGCAAGTCGCCGTTTGGCCGCACGTTTTCATCCTCCCCGACAATTCCCCGTAACTTTTCCTTCGCAGTGGCACCGCATTCGCTAGCCTTTTCCCGCCCTAGGGGGGCAATGGCATGCGGTTGCTTTACAACATCTTGTTCACGATCGGCTTCGTCTTCAGCGCGCCGTTCTACTTTCTCAAGATGCGCCGGCGTGGCGGCTGGCTGGCCGGGTTTTCCCAGCGCTTTGGGCATTACGACGCCAAGTTAAAGCAGGCGCTCACCAATCGGCGCACCCTTTGGTTTCATGCTGTGAGCGTGGGTGAAGTAAACCTCTGCACCCACCTCATCCACGCCATCGAAGCCCGGTTGCCGCATCACAAGATTGTGGTTTCCACCACGACGTCGACCGGAATGTCCGAATTGAGGAGGCGCCTGCCGGTGCACATTGCCAAAATCTATTATCCGATCGACCGGCGGAAGCACGTGCAGCGCGCCCTTGGATTGTTGAATCCCGAGGCCATGATCTTCGTTGAGGCCGAGCTCTGGCCGAACATGATCTGGGGACTTCAGCGTCGTGGGATTCCGTACTTTCTGGTCAATGCGCGGATCTCCGACCGGTCCTTCCGCGGTTATCGTCGGGCTGGATTTCTCTTCCGTCCGTTGTTCGAACGCTTCGCGGGCGTCGGCGTGCAGGACGAGTCGGATGCTGGTCGCTTGCGTGCCCTGGGCTGTCGTCCAGAGGCGGTAAGGGTGGTGGGCAGCCTCAAGTTCGATTCTGCGTCCACCCCGCAGCGCACGGCAATTGATGTCGATGCGCTGCTGCGTCAGACGGGCGTTCCCGCGGAGGCGCTGGTGCTCGTCGGCGGAAGCACCCACGCGGGTGAAGAGTCCATCCTTGCCGGGATCGCCAGCCGGCTGCGGAAGCGTTTCCCCAACCTGTTCCTGATCGTCGTGCCGCGACATCAGGAGCGCGGAGCCGAGGTGGGACGCGAGCTGAAGGCCGCTGGCGTGCGGGCGATTTTTCGTACCGAGCTCAGCGGTGGTCGGCGATGCAGCCCGGGTGAGGTGGATTGCCTGATTGTCAACACGACGGGTGAGCTCCGTGCCTTCTATGAACGAGCCGATGTGGTGTTCGTGGGTAAGAGTCTCACCGCCGAGGGCGGGCAGAATCCGATCGAACCCGCGGCGCAGTCGAAGCCCATTCTCTTCGGCCCGCACATGCAGAATTTCCCCCAGATTGTCCCCGAGTTCCTGGCCCAAAACGCGGCGATCCAGGTGAAGGATGCCCAGGAATTGGAGGAGTCGGTCGCGCGCCTGCTGGCCGATCCGGAACTCCGAGGCGAGATGGGCTGGCGAGCCCGCGGAGTGGTGGACAAAAACCAGGGCGGCATCGAGAAGACCGTGGGAATGATCGTCGAAGCGGTCGGCGGCTGAAATCAGACTTTCGACTTTCGACTTTCGACCTTCGACATCGCCCCCTCCAACTCGCGCTCGCGCAGCCAGGCGACGATCACTGGAGTGACGACGAGGATGTGGATCAGCGAGCTGATGCAGCCACCCACCACCGGAGTCGCGAGCGGCTTCATCACCTCGGCCCCGGTTCGGGTGCTCCAGAAGATCGGCAGCAGGCTGGCGATGGTGGTGGCCACGGTCATGACCTTCGGCCGCAGTCGCAGCCGTGCGCCTTCCCGAATGGCGTCCAACAAGGTTTCGCGGGTCAGCGTGCCGCCGCCGGCGTGACGCTTCCGTTCGATGGCCTCCTCCAGGTACACCACCATCACCACACCGGTCTGAATGGCGATGCCGAAGAGCGAGATGTAGCCAATCCAGACCGCCACGCTGAACGGGTAGCCCATCCAGGCCTGCAGGAAGACGGAGCCGCTCAGCGCGAAGGGCACCGCGAGGAAGACGTGCGCCGCCTCCTTGAAACTGTGGTACACCTGATGCAACAGCAGGAAGATAATCAACAGCACCGCGGGCACGATCATTCTGAGTGTTTCGGCGGCGTGGAGCTGGTGTTCGTACTGGCCCGAGTACTCGATGGTCACTCCGGGTGGGAGCTTCGGCTTGATCTCGCGGTCCATCCGTTCGCGCACCTCGTTGACGAAGCCGCCGAGGTCGCGCCCGAGAACGTTGGCCTGGACAAACACCCGCAGCCGTCCGTTTTCGCTGGCGATCTCGCCGGGACCTTCGACGCGTTGGATTCTCGCGACGGTCCCGAGCGGAATGAACTTCCCTCCCGCCAGTGCCACCGGCACATCCACGAGGCGTTCTAGATCCTCGCGCGTCTCGCGATCGTAGCGCACCTGGATGGGAAACCGTTCGCGTCCCTCCAGTCGGGTGCCCACGGTGCGACCGCCGATTCCGGACTCCACGATGTCGAGCACCTCGCGGGCGGAGAGCCCGTAGCGGGCCATGGCGACGCGGTCCACCTCAATGTTGAGATACGGCTTTCCCTGGACCCGGCTCGGCGCCACGCCGGTGGCACCTGGAACGGAGCGGACCACCTTTTCGACGTCGAAGGCGAGCTGCTGGAGTTGGTTGAGATCGGAACCGAGAAGCTTCACGCCGAGCTGAGCCCGGATGCCGGTGGAAATCATCAGTACCCGATTCTCGATCGGTTGCAGGAACCCGGGAACGTATCCCGGCAACGTAGTGAGCTTCTGCGAGAGTTCGGCGATGAGCTTCTGGCGAGTCATGCCGACGCGCCATTCCGATTCTGGTCGCAGCAGGATGGTGGTTTCGATCATCTCCACGGGCGCGGGATCGGTGGCGGTTTCGGCGCGACCCAGCTTGCCAGCAACACTGGCGACTTCGGGTGTCTCGGCGATCACGCGGTCTTGCTCGGCGAGAATGCGTTTGACGTCGGTCAGGGAGGTCGAGGGAAGTAGCACGGGCATGAACAGCAGCGACCCTTCGTTCAAGGCCGGCATGAATTCGCTGCCGAATCCGGACAGGCGTTTTGCCGCCTCAGGATGCGAGGGTTCCAGGCGCACCAGCCAGGATCTGGGCAATCCGAACGCAGTGACACCGGCCGCGGCGAGAAGGGCCGCAGCAAGCCCCAGCACGGTGCGTCGATGTTCGAGCGCCCAATCCAACACTGGAACGTACACGCGCATCAGGAGCTGCATCAGCCAGTTGTCCTGTTCGCGATGGAATGGTCCGCGGATCAGGAGGGAACACAGCACCGGCACCAGCGTCACGGCGAGCAGTGTGGCGGCAAGGCAGGCGAAGGTCTTGGTGAAGGCGAGTGGGTGGAAGAGTTTTCCCTCCTGGCCGCCCAGAGCAAAGACGGGGACGAAGGCTAGCAGGATGATCGCCATCGCGAAGAAGATCGGACGACCGACCTGTGTGGCTCCCGCGAGTGTGGTGGCCAGGGTCTCCTCGGCGGTGAGGCGCCGGCCGAGCCGCTCCTCCTCGCGTTCGCAGTGCCGGATGACGTTTTCGGTCATCACGATGCCCGCATCCACCAACACGCCGATCGCGATGGCGATGCCCGAGAGCGACATGATGTTCGAGCTGATCCCGAACCGGTCCATAAGGATGAACGATCCAAGGATGCTCAGTGGCAAAGGTAGGGTGACGATAAGGATGCTTCGGAAGTGGAAGAGAAAAAGGATGTGCGCCAGTGTCACCAGCACCAGTTCCTCGGTCAGCGCGTGCCGCAGGGTGTCGAGGGTGCGTTCAATCAGGTCCCCGCGATCGTAGAACGCCTTCACTGTCACTCCTGGCGGGAGCCCGGGTGCAATGTCCGAAAGGCGCGCCTTCACGCGCTTCAGCACGTCCATGGCGTTTTCGCCGGTCCGCATCACGACGATGCCGCCCACCACCTCGCGTCCACCGACGTCAAGCACACCGCGTCGGAAATCACCTCCGATTTGAATCGTCGCCACCTCGCGGAGCCGGATGGGAATGCCGTTTGCGGCGCCCACGGCGATTTCCTCGAGATCCGCGACGGAGCGGATGAGGCCCAGTCCGCGAATAACGAACTCCATGCCATTTTCCTCCACCACCTTGGCGCCGACGTTGAGGTTGTTGGCGGCGACGGCGTCCATCACCTGCGCGAGCGAAATGCCGGTGCGACGCAATCGATTGGGGTTCACGTCTACCTGATACTGCTTCACGAAGCCGCCCACGCTCGCGACTTCGGCAACACCGGCGACGCCTTGGAGTGAATAGCGGAGAAAGTAGTCCTGAACCGCGCGTAGGCGCCCGAGGTCGTAGCGATTGGTTCCCGCCTTCGCCGGGTCGACATCCAGGTAGTATTGGTACACCCAACCCAAACCGGTGGCGTCGGGTCCCAATTGCGCCTGCACGCCCGCGGGCATTTGCGAGGCGATGAGGTTCAACCGCTCTGCCACCCGCTGGCGCGCCGTGATGCCGGGTATGCGGTCCTCGAAAACAGCAGTGACCAGCGAGAAGCCGAACATCGAGGTGGCTCGAATGGACTTCACCCCGCCCAGTCCCTGAAGGTTTACACTGAGTGGATAGGTGACCTGATCCTCCACCTCCTGTGGCGAACGGCCCGTCCAGTCGGCGTAGACCAGCACTTGATTCTCCGAGAGGTCCGGGATCGCGTCCACCGGCGTCCCGATCAAGGCCTTCCACCCCCAGCCTGCGAGCACCAGCGCCGCGCAGAGGACGAGGAAACGGTTCTTCAACGACCAATGAATCAGCGAGGAGATCACGGCGGGACTGGGGAGTTTTCTTGGGGTGAAACGCGAACCGGGAGGCGCCGGGGAAGGGGCCACGTCCTTCCCCGGTCACGCCGGCATCAGTGATGGCTGGAGTGGTCGGTCTTCGCCTCGGGCACTGCCGCGGTGGCGAGCTTTGACATGAACTTGGCCGGATCCGCGTCGAACTCCTTCCGGCACTTCTTGCAGCACAACTTGATCTCCTGGCCCTGGTATACGAACGAAACGGGCTCGCCCATGGAATCGAGTTTCTCGCCGGAGACGATGCAGGTGGTCAACGGATACGGCTTCGCCGCGGCATGCGACGAACCGTGCGACATCATGCCGGCGCAGCCGCAGCTTTTGCAGCCGGAGGCGGCGAACAGGGTGGTCCCCAGGAGCGCGGTGGCGATCCAGGGGAGGTAGCGAGTTTTCATAGGGGAACGTGTTTTGGTGTCTTTTCCGTGGAGGTGTGGTTTGAGCTTTCGTCGTCGCACCACGGCGCGCCGACGGAAGTTGAAAGGAGGAAGATTTGGATACGGGACTCAGGGTTGAAGCTCCGTGCCGCAGTCGGGCATTTCCCGCCCGAACCACGGGTTGTGTTGCACGCGATCCAGCTGGATCCACGCCGCGCTCGACGGGGCATCGGGGAAGGCGCGTCGCGTCATGGGACACTGAAACAGGCGCACGTCGTCAAAGCCGTGGGATCGGGTGCGAAGCTGGCGGCCAATTGCCACCAAGCGTTGACTTAGCGGATAGAACGCCTTGCGCGCCTCGGCGAGTGTGGTGCCGGCGTTTCGGACTTCGGGAACCAGCGAAGCTACGTTGGAGAATGTATCGAGTGAGGCGAGGCTCGGGAGAGCCGTCGCTGCGGCGCGCAGGCCGTCCAGTCGGTCGTGGAAGGCGTGGAGATCATCCTCGGCAAGCGCGTGGCCGACGGAATCGGCCCCTTGGATGAAGGTCCGGATCGCTGCGATTTCGGATGCCGAGAGCTCGGCATGAATCGCGGCGACTGCGACGACGACAGCATTGGTGTTCGCGGTGTTGGGGACCGAACCATCGTCCGCGTCCATTCCCGCCAACTGGGCCTGCGCGTCGAGCAGAAATCCGCCCTGGCTTACCACCCGTTCCCCGAGGCTCACTCAGCCGAGGATTTCCACCAGGGAGTCACCGACACGGCCCAGGGTCACGGTGCGAAGTGTGTAGCGACCGGGAGTCCGCTCGATGAACACGCGCGGTTTGCCGCCCGGATTGAGAACGGCGGAGCGAGGGATGCTCAGCGCGTCGTTGACCACCACGGTGGCACGGACGTCTGCCGACAATCGGTGGCGGAGCCGACGTTTCGGATTCGGCATTTCCACCCGCACCTTGGCACTGGCAGAGGCGGGATCGAGATTCGGATCGATGAACCGGATCCGGTTGGTGAACACCTCGCCGGGAAGCGCCGGGGTGGTGACCTCCACGACCTGTCCCGGCTGCAGCCAGGCGAGATCGCGCTCATAGGCGTCGAACTTCAGCCACATCACCGAGAAGTCACCGAGCTCGAACAACGGATCCCCTTCCTTCACGTACTGGCCGGCGTAGGCGATGCGCTTCACCACGGTGCCGCCCATCGGGGAACGGATGTCAAAGGTCAGGGTCTCCGGCGTGACGCTGGTGGGCAGGAGGTCAATCTGTTCGGCCGAGAGACCGAGCTGGCGCAGCCGGGTGCGTGCCGAGGCGAGCAGAGAACCGGACTCCGCACCGGCCTTTCCGGACCCCGTGTGCAAAGCCAGGTATTCGCGGACCGCGGCGAGCAGGGGCGCGCTGTAGAGCGACGCGAGACGGTCGCCGGCCGCGATCTCTGCGCCGTCGTGATGCAGGAACAGCGTGTCGATGCGCCCCTCCACGTAGGCGCTGAGGATGCGGTGACGCGAATCGTCGTCATCGATCGTCCCAGTGAACCGCAGCGTGCGTTCAAGAGGTTGCCGTCGTACTTCTGCCACCTTCACCCCGATGGCGGTGACAACATTCGAAGCCAGGGACATCGAGTGGTCTCCGGCAGGCGTTTCGCCGTCGTACACCGGCACGAGATCCATGCCGCAAACCGTGCATTTCCCGGGCTTGTCCGAGCGGATCCACGGATGCATCGGGGATTGGTAGAAGAGAACCTTGCGCACGGCCGGCGTGGGCTCGTGCACGTTGCCCGAGGCGAGCCGGGAATGGGCGAACCATCCGGCGGCGCCGGCGAGGAGGAGCGTGAAAACAAGGGCGAGCGGTTTCATGGGGCGAAATTCAGTGAGTGTGGACTGCCCCGGTCTTGGAGGGGGGCGGGTCGGATTCGGCGGTGGCGAGTCGAAGGGTCTCTCGGGCCGTGAGGCCGCAGAGTCGCGCCAAGCCATGCAGGCGCGTCCACTGTTCCGCGATGGCGCGGGCCTCGGAAAGCCGCGCCTCCAGATGCATGCGGCGTGCATCCAGCACGTCGGTCATCATCCCGCGGTTGCTGCTCCACGCGGCCAGTGCCGCCTGGAGCGCTTGGTCGGTTCTCGGCAAGAGTTCTTGGCGGGCCGCGACCGCTTCGCGACGGGCGTTGGCGATCTCGATGAGTTCGTGATGGATCTCGTTGCGCAGCGTGAGCGCCGCCTCGACCCCTTCCTGCTCCACGGCGTGCAGGCGCTGTCGGTCGCGTTCCAGGTCGTGGCGATAAGCGGCGCGATTCCACCACGGCAGGCTCAGGCTGAGGGTCACCGTTCCGTTGCGAAATCCGGCGTCGCCGGCGAATTCGCGTCCCTCCACGCCGACCGCCACATCGGGGCGCGCGGAGCGTCGTGTAACCTCGACCGTCGCCTGTGCGGCGCGGCGTTCCCGTTCGAGTTGACGGAGCGTTGGGCCATTGACCTCGGCGCGTTGCTGCAAGGCTGCAGTGGAGTGTGTGGACGGGGCGGGGTCGGGAAGTCGGAAGGAGGGAACCGGATCGAGCGGCTCGCGTCCAAGCGCGTGATTCACCCACGCGCGCGCTGCTGCGGCTCGCTGTCGATCGCTTTCCAATTGCGTGGTGCGACGGGTACGCTCGTTTTGGAGACGCAACACTTCGACCGCCGATCCTTGATTCGACTGGTATCGCGTTTCGGCGGTGCCCACGGCCACCTCGATCCACGCGAGGTCTTCGGTGCCAATCCGTACCGCCTCCTCCGCCAGCGCGGCCTCGTACACCGTGCGGGCGAGGTCGAATCTCAATTGCTGGAACAGCGCCTCAACGCGGGTGGCCGCCGCCGCGGCTTCCGCCTCGGCCACCTTGCGGGCCGCGGATTCCTTGCCCATCACGGGGAGCTTTTGGTCGAGCCCATAGACGAGGTTGCCCTCCTCGCGGGACTTCATGTTGCGCTCATCGAACACGGCGCCTCCGAGGCGGACGGTGGGATCGGCAATCCGTCGCGTGCCGGCGGCCTCCGCGTTGGCGGCGTTGAAGCGGGCCCGGGCGGAGTTGAGTCCGGGATGTCCGGCGCTCAGCGCGCCCGACTGGAGTTCGATCCATTCCGGCGTGGCGATGATTCCAGGTGCTGGGACCGGGGCGTTGGTGTCCGCGGCGCGCACGTCCGGGGGCGCGAGTTGCACGGACAGGCAAGCAACCACCAACGGAAGAAAACGAATTTTCATGACACTGAGAGCGATGACAAACCGCTGACGGGAAGGCGGACGGGAAACTCGGCGGACTCAGATTGGATCCGGAGCCCGACGGTTTGCGACGGAGGTCGGGCGGGATCGGCGAGGGCGAGCGAGGCGCGTGCGGTCCCGGCATGCGGGGACACGTCACCCAGGAGGGCTCAGCGGATCAGAGAAGCAGCGTGCCGTGCCGGAGGAAGAGGGGCACGGGGGCGACTGCGGCGACCGACACGGGTGCTGGAGACCGCTCCGAACCTCGTGGTGCGGCCAACGAATCCAGACGGAGGAGAGAGGCGTGAAGTGCGAGGAACAGCCCGCGAGACGTCGGCCCAGTAGGGGAAGCCGGGGCGGAAGGCAACGACGAGGAGGGTGCGCGCTGGACGCAGCAGGAGGCCGGCGCGGGCGACGGGCAGCAGGAATGGGAAACCGGTGCCGACTTGCTGCAACAGGAGCTTGGGCCGGCCGACTGGTGGGCCGAGCGGCCATTGCCGAGTCCGGAGCCGTCCGACGCTGCGATCTGCCCCCAGACGAGCGCGAGGCTCGCGAGCAGGGTGCAGATCCATTTCATACAAAAGGTGAGACGTTTTGGAGTCGTCTGACGTTCAATTTGTTATTTCGCCGGGAGGTTCAACTTGGAGAGGTACTTCGTTTCACCTGACAAACTATAGGTGCAACACCTTGTTTTAGCAATCAAGTCCCCGTAGCCGCCGAGGGAACGAGGTGGATCCCCGGGACATGTGGTCCCGCACCCAAGTCGATGGACTCCGAACGGTCCCGGAGTGCGGCAGTCCTCTGCCGCTCTGGCCGGGAACGGGGTGCCAAAGAACACGGCGTCTGGTCCCGCAACGAGGTCCGCGAGTCGAGAGCGCGAGAGGACTCGCGCACTCCA
>JANXMD010000044.1 GCA_025354845.1 Verrucomicrobiota bacterium
GCTCCGGGGCTCGGGCACCGAGCCCATCCTGCGCATCTACGCCGAAGCCAAGAGCGACGCCGATGCCGAAGCCTTGTTGAAGCTGGGGAGCAAGATGACCAAGCAGGTCTGAAGGCGCGGCGGTATCGCACGATTACCCACCTTCCGCCTGCGCGACGATTCCGCGTGAATTGGACCGTGGTTGCGGTTGCCTGCCTGCGCTTGCGGGCCTAGCTTTGCGCGTCGCTGTCGCGGCTTCGCATGAAAAAGCGCCTTTCCTACGCGGTCTTCATCGTTTCCCTCGCTGCCTACGTGCTCACGGGGGCGCAGGTGGAGCGTTTATCCACCGCCGGCGAAAAGGATGACGCCTATCCACAGCTGGAGCTGTTCTCCCGCGTGCTCCAACGGGTCCGCAAGGACTACGTCGATGGCGACAAGCTCACCTACAAGGACCTCGTCCAAGGTGCGCTGAAGGGGATGCTCGGCACCCTGGATCCGCACAGCGAGTACATGGAGCCGGTGAAGTACAACGAGCTGAAGGAGGATACCGAGGGAAGCTTCAGCGGCGTCGGACTCCAGGTGGGCGTGCGCGACGGCGGACTCACCGTCATCGCCCCCATTGAGGATACTCCGGCCTTTGAGGCGGGAATTATGGCCGGCGACCACGTGGACAAGATCGACGGCCAGTCCACGGACAAGTTCAACATGGCCGACGCCATCCAGCGGCTGCGTGGCGACGCCGGTTCGAAAGTCACCCTTACGATTTCACGTCCCGCGTGGACCGAGTCCAAGGACATGGTACTCAGTCGTGCGGACATCCGGGTGTACACGGTCAAGGATCTCAACAACCGCCGCGAGTTCACTCTGGGGCCAAACCAGATCGGCTACCTTCGGCTAACTCAGTTCGGCGAGAAATCCGCCGATGAGCTGGAGGAAGCCTTGGTGAAGCTCGAAGGGCACGGAATGACCGGTCTGGTGCTTGATCTGCGTGGCAACCCCGGGGGGCTGCTGGATCAGGCGGTGTCGATTTGTGAGAAGTTCCTGAAAAAGGGCGAACCGATCGTGTCCACCGAGGGACGCAATGCGGCAGCCGACGTTCAACGCAAGTCCTCGGGATTCGGCAAGAAGCGTCTCGCGCTCCCCCTGGTGCTGCTGGTCAACGGAGGCAGTGCCAGTGCCTCAGAGATTGTTTCGGGCTGTCTCCAGGACCTCGGGCGTGCGGTGGTGGTGGGCGAACAAACTTTCGGCAAGGGTTCGGTCCAGAGCATCCTCCCGCTTCCCGACGGCAGCGCGCTTCG
>JANXMD010000080.1 GCA_025354845.1 Verrucomicrobiota bacterium
CGGGCCGGTGGCGAAGATGCTCCTCCTGACCGTGCTCGGACTCGTGCTCAGTCACGCAGCCGCCGCAATCGCCAAGCAGGTGCCGGGCTTGCGGCAGATTCTTTGAAAACCCAAGGGCAGGGGATTAACCGCAGAGGGACGCGGATGAACGCAGATCATTCGGAGTGGCGGCCGAGCGAACAGAGTGGTTCCGCGGGAGCGGCGAACTGCTCACTGCGAGGCGGTCACAACTCATTTTCAAAAAGGTCTCTGTATCTGCGTTCATCCGCGTCCCTCTGCGGTTAGGAATTCCAGGCTTCAATTGAAGTAGCGGTCGCGGCTTGGCAGGGGTTGCCGGAATCGGGAGGATCCGCCGAGACTTTTCATGACGTTTTCCCCCACTTCTCGGTTGATCGTTTCCGCGCACCCGTTGGCGGCAATGCTGTGCGTCGGCTTGGTGGCGGGTTTCGAGTTGATGCCATCAGCCTGGTGTGTGGCTGACGACGTGGATCCTCACCAGCGGGAGCGAGTGGAGCAGGGGAGTCCGGTGGCGTTGGATCGGGCGGCGGCGGTGATGACGGTGCCTCCGGGGTTTCACGTCGAACTCGTGGCGGGCGAACCCGACGTGCGCCAGCCCATGGCGCTAACGATTGATCCCAAGGGACGACTCTGGGTGGTGGAGAACGACTCGTACCCGGTTTGGAATCCCAGTCCAAAGAACCGCGTTGTGGTGTTTGAGGCCTCCGCTGGCGGTGGTCGCACGTATCGACGCACCGTGTTCGTCGAAGGATTGAACTATCCCAGCGGCGTGCTGGTGGGACGTGGCGGGGTGTGGGTGGTGGATGCGCCGAACCTGCTGTTCTATCCCATGAAGGATGGGGCCGATCGTCCGTCGGGACCGCCCGAAGTGCGGCTCACCGGATGGAGCGCCAAGGGGGTGCACAATCTTTGCAATTCCCTGATCTGGGGACCGGATGGCTGGTTGTACGGCTGCAATGGCACGATCTTCGACCTCGCCATCGGTGCGCCCGGGACACCCGAGGCGCAGCGGGTGAAGCTCAATCGCGGCGTGTGGCGGTATCATCCGGGAATGCGGAAATTCGAGAAGGTCGCGGAGGGTACCGCCAATCCCTGGGGACTCGACTACGACGAACACGGCGAGTTCGTGATGTCGAACAACGTGGTCTCGCACTTATGGCACGTGTTGCCCGGCGGACATTACCCGCGGGTGAATTGGGGCAACGATTCGGGGCCTTATACCTTCGAGATGATTCCCACCATTGCGGACCATCTGCACTGGGGTGGGGGGGATTGGACCGAATCCCGTGGAGGCGAAGGGATTCATAGCGTGGCGGGCGGGGGGCACTCGCATGCTGGGTGCCTGATCTATCTCGGGGACCAGTTTCCTGCCCGCTACCGCGGAACGGTGTTTGCCTGCAACACGCACGGTCATCGCGTGAACAACGATCGCCTGGAGCCGAACCGATCGGGCCTGGTGGCACGGCACAATCCGGATTTCCTGATGGCCAACGATCCCTGGTTCAAGGGCGTGAGCTTGCAGACCGGACCCGATGGATCGGTGTTTGGCATCGATTGGTCCGATACGGGGGAGTGTCACGATGTGGACATCACGGACCGTGAGCATGGCCGGCTGTATCGGATTTCGTATGGGAAACCGGTAGAGGCCGCGAAGCCGGTGAACCTGTGGTCGGAATCGTCATCGCGACTGGTGGATCTGCAGCGTTCCTCCAATGAGTGGATGGTGCGTCAGGCTCGGGTGGTGCTGACGCAGCGAGGCCTGGATCGGGTTCAGGAGGGGCGTGTGGAGCGAATGCTCGCGCGGGAGAAAAATCCGGTGCATCGGCTCCGAGCCCTTTGGTTGTTGGCCTCGTGCGGCGAACTGCATGAGGAGCAACTGGCCGGACTCCTGACCGATGCCGACCCGCACGTGCGGGCGTGGGCGATCCGGCTTTCCGTGGAGGACGCGCCGACGATGCCACGCTTTCTGTCGCGGTTTACCCAGTTGGCGCGAATGGATTCGTCACCCGTGGTGCGGTTGGCAATTGCGAGTGCGTTGCAGCGCGTGCCCGTGGATCAGCGGCGCACGATGCTGGAAGCCCTGGTGGATCACGCCGAGGATGCGGTGGATCCCAATTTACCGTGGATGATCTGGTATGCGTTGGAGCCGGTGGTGGCGAAGGATCCGAAGGCGGCGCTGGAGTGGATGCCGCGGATGAAGATTCCGAAGGTGCGGGAGTGGGTGGCGCGGCGTGTTGCGAGCCCTTAGGGAAACCGCAGAGGCGCGGAGACGCAGAGGAGAAGTCAGATTTCGACTCGAAACAAGAAGGACCTCGGCGAGTCCATTCGGCTTAGTCACGGATCCCGACCACCCCTTCAGCGCTCATGGCTTTCGTTCTCTCGATCTCCGCGCCTCCGTTCCTCTGCGGTTCAAATGGCCTTCACTTCGCGACGTTCAGGTTTCTAATCTCCTCCTGCGCGAGGAGGAAGGCGCGGCGGCGTTTCACGTGTTCGCGGCAGCGGGTGAGGCTTTCCTTCCAGCGCGCCACGGCGTCGGCGGGGTCTTCCTGCTTCGCTTCGGCTCGGGCACGGATCTCGGGGATCATTCGATCCGCCACCCCGTCGAGGAATTTGCCCATGGCCTCCTCCGTATAGACCGTCTGCAGGATCGACTTGGTTTTCGCGAGGAACACCTTGCGAAACTTGGGATTGGCCAACAGCGGGCCGGAGAAGAATCCGGGTTGGCGCCACCAGCCGCCGGAGGGGGTGTCGCCGGTCATGCCGAAGCTCAGGGGCATGGTGCTGAAGACGCCGCCGCCGTCGTCCTGACCCATGGCGCGTAATCCCCAGGTGCTGTCCTGGTCCCAGGGGAACATCATCCATTTCCCGGTGTCGCCGGTGTCCTGGTAGGCGAAGTAATTGTTGAAGAAGCCGTCCCAGTGCGAGAGGACCATGTTCACGGCGAAGTAGGTGGCCACTTCATTGACGTCGAAATTCTTCTCGATGAAGGCCCACTGGGCGTCGCCACTGCTCTTCTCTAATCCCTCCACGACGGCGACGAGGTTGGTGTGTCCGAGGCGCTTGTGCGTGTGGCGTTCGTGCTGGCCGGCGAGGTCGCCGCCGAACCAGAGCAACTTGAACATGTCGCCGTTGTCATCGATGCCGTTTCGTCGCAGGAAGGCGCGATTCGGCTGTTCGATGAGGAGGGAATAGC
>JANXMD010000081.1 GCA_025354845.1 Verrucomicrobiota bacterium
GCCGCCGCCGCCGAGGGCGTCAAGGCCGGACAGAAATCCGAGGCCGGCAAGAAGGAGCTGAAGACGCCTGCATTGAAGGCGTTCGGCCGCGACCTCACCGAACTCGCCAAAAAGGGCGAGATGGACCCGGTCATTGGACGCGCTCCGGAAATTGAGCGCGTCATCCAGATTCTTTGCCGTCGCACCAAGAACAATCCCGTCCTCCTCGGTGAGGCCGGTGTGGGCAAGACCGCGATCGTCGAGGGCCTCGCCCAGGAGATCGCTCGAGGCAACGTTCCCGAGCTGCTCACCGCCAAGCGCGTCATCACTCTGGATCTCGCCCTCATGGTGGCTGGCACCAAGTACCGCGGCCAGTTCGAGGAGCGCATCAAGGCGGTGATGGACGAGATCAAGAAGGCCAAGAACGTCATCCTCTTCATCGATGAGCTCCACACCATCGTGGGCGCCGGCTCCGCCGAGGGCACCATGGATGCGTCGAACATCTTCAAGCCGGCATTGAGCCGCGGTGAAATGCAGATCGTCGGCGCCACCACCCTCAACGAGTACCGCAAGTACATCGAAAAGGACTCGGCCCTCGAACGCCGCTTCCAGACCGTGAAGGTGGAGCCGCCCAATGTGGAGGATGCCATCACCATCCTCACCGGCCTCAAGCCGAAGTACGAGGAGCACCACAAGGCCGAGTTCACCGACGACGCGATCCGCAGCTGCGTGACCCTCAGCGACCGCTACATCACCGCGCGATTCCTGCCCGACAAGGCCATCGACGTCATGGACGAGGCCGGTTCGCGCGCCCGCATCGCCGCGATGCAGCGTCCGCCCGATGTGAAGGACATCGAAGCCGAGATCGAAACCCTCAAGCAGCAGAAGGAGCAGGCGATCAAGGATCAGGACTTCGAGGGGGCCGCGCGCCTGCGCGACCGCGAGAAGGCCACCAAGGAGCGCCTGGAAAAGACGCTCGCCGACTGGAAGATCAGCAAGGATGAACGTCGGGTACGCGTCACCGACGACGACATCCTGCAGGTGGTTTCCAAGTGGACCGGCATTCCGCTCCAGCGGATGGGCCAGACCGAGTCGCAGAAGTTGCTCAACGTTGAAGTTGAGCTGGCCAAGGTGGTCGTCGGCCAGAAGGACGCCGTGCTCGCGCTGGCCAAGTCGCTGCGCCGCGCCCGCGCCGACCTCAAGGATCCCAAACGCCCCATCGGCTGCTTCGCCCTGCTCGGACCGACCGGCGTCGGCAAGACGCTGCTCGCCCGCACGCTCGCGGAACAGATGTTCGGCTCCGTCCAGAACCTCATCCAGATGGACATGAGTGAGTACATGGAGAAGTTCACGGTCAGCCGCCTGGTGGGCTCGCCTCCGGGCTACGTGGGACATGAAGAGGGCGGTCAGCTTACCGAGAAGGTGCGCCGTCAGCCCTATTCCGTGGTGCTCTTCGACGAAATCGAAAAGGCGCATCCCGACGTGATGAACATGCTCCTCCAGATCCTTGAAGAGGGCAAACTCACCGACTCCCTGGGTCGCACGGTGGACTTCCGTAACACCATCATCCTCCTCACCTCCAACGTCGGCTCGGATGTGCTGCGCAAGAACAACACCATGGGCTTCGCCAAGCAGAGCGACAGCTCCGACTACGAGACCATGCGGTCGAAGACACTCGATGAAGCGAAGAAGTTCTTCCGCCCTGAGTTCCTCAACCGCCTCGACGACATCGTGGTCTTCCGCATGCTCGGCAAGCCTGAGCTCGAGGTGATCCTCGAACTCGAGATCAAGAAGGTCGTCGAGCGCATCGCCCGCCGAAACGTGCAAATTGTTTTGGATGCCAAGGCCAAGGACTTCCTCATTGAGAAGGGTTTTGACCCTCAGTATGGCGCCCGTCCGATGCGTCGAGCGGTTGAGCGGTATCTCGAGGATCCGCTGGCTGAGGAAATCCTCAAGGGCACGCTTAGCGATGGACTCCCGGTGGATGTCACCGCCGAGAAGGACCGTCTGGTGTTCCTGCAACGGAATGCCGGAGTCCCCGGTGAGACCACACTGACCCCTGGCGCCTGATCCGCTCGTTCGAATTACCCCTACACACCCCCGTCCTGGATCCAGGGCGGGGGTGTTGTTTTTGGGAGAGGCAAACCGCAGATGAACGCGGATTGAGACCGTGCGGAACGGACCGACGCAAAGGGTCGAGCCACTCCTCGCTAGATGGGTTTTATCTGGGGCCTTCCGGGGCTCCCACCTTTCGTCGGAGCACGACGTTGCCAGCAGGCAGTTCCAGGCGTTCGGAGTTGGTGGACAGGGCGGTGGTGGGGAAGTTGGTTTGCCAGGCCAGGTAGGTGCCGTGCTGCACGGTGAGCCGGAGATTGAGCGGCACTTCGCCCCAACCGAACAAGAGGGCGACCTGCTTGGGTGGCAGCGTGAACGTGCCATCGCGAGCCGTGCGCTCGAAATCGGCGGCGAGCACCTGTTCTTCGCCACCCTTGAGAAACTCGCCGGTGGATCCCCGCCATTTCCACACCTGACGCCCCACCCGGGCGTTGCGCACCGGCGCACCGGTATCGGCATCGATCACCCGACCGGTGACGCGCGGCGCGGTATAGTCGATACCCGGGCCGCGAAACGAGTCACATCCTGCCCCTAACAGGGCGAGGGCCACGGCAACTGGAGACAGACAACGCATGGCGGGAAGGCTAGGAGGATTCGTGTTCTCGTACCAAGGGTGAAGGCGCCACTCGGTTGGTTGGTAGCCGCCGAGGGAACGAGGCGGACGGTTCGCCCCGAGCCTGCGACAAAGCCAAATCGTGGACCCTGATTCACGAAAAGAACGAGATGTACCTTGCTACGGTGGGGATCCGCCTTTAAGGTGACCGCTCCTTCGGATCGCGGGGTGGAGCAGCCCGGTAGCTCGTCAGGCTCATAACCTGAAGGTCACAGGTTCAAATCCTGTCCCCGCAAC
>JANXMD010000154.1 GCA_025354845.1 Verrucomicrobiota bacterium
CCACCACGTCTCGTTTCACCGTAGCCACCAGCACCTCAAGACGAGGGACGACAGCCAGCCCCTCCGGAGCCGCCGCGCCCGGGATGCCAGACGGACGCCCCGGCGCCTCGGTGCGATCTGGCTGCGCAAACACCTGCCGGCGAACCTTGAAATCGATTACCGCCTCCTCCATGCGGAAGGGCAAATCCTTGCCAACCTGGAAGTGAACCAGCGAGGCCAGCTCACCGAGTTTCTCAATCACTGGCAGCGTCAGAGTTCGCAGAATTACCCGGGCGCGGGGAATTCCGAGGACCACGGCGGAGGGCTTCAGACCGAGTTGCGCCAGCGCTCGGCCGACGGCAGCTCCAAGGACCGCCGGATCGTTGCGATCCGCATCCGCCGGAATCTCCAGCGGCACCGCGGCGAGACGGATCACCCGTCCACGCGGACCGGCCTGCACCACGCGCAGGGTCGTGCCGTCGATGTCGATCGCCGTGGCCAGTGTGGGCGTCCGTCGTCCCGAATCACGCCTCAGGCGACGCAGGCGTCCAAGCCACACGGAAAGATGCCGTAACCGATTACCCATGTCGTCGTCCTCCCGCTCTTGAAATCACAAAACTCGTCTGCCGGGCCGCCGGCTCGTTGGTTTCGGTTCCCGGTTTGAAGGGAAGTCCGAGCCGCGTCAGGTCGCGCAAGGCGAGGACGCGGGGTTCATCTCCCGACACGTCCACCATCGCCTGCAGGATGCAAAAGCGTCCCGAAGGAATCCCGTAGCCGAGGACCTGGAATCGGAATTGCGAGGCGCGGGCGGTCAGGTGCGGCGCGATCACGCGGAACTTATCCGCATCCACGACGCCCTCCTGCAAAAGCCAGGCGGAGGTAGTCCGACGCGACGGGCTCACGCTGGTTCGGGTCGAGACAATCGTTTCCGCGAGCGCGGGTTCAATTCCCGGAAGCGTCCCCAGCACCTGCGCGCTCGCGGTGTTGAGATTGATCAATCCCTCCTGTCGCCCCTCGGCACTGGTGGTGAACAGATCCAGCACCATCGGTAGTTCGTTGACCGTGATGCCCGAAACCACCTCCACGTCGTTCCCCTGAGGGTCCTTGACGTGGATCTTGCCATCGAGCAGGTCCACCGGATGCCCCAGTTTCAAATTCGCCCCGCGCAACGCGGCCACGAAGTTGGTGAATGCCGCCAAAAAGTCACCGGCGGGCAGCGGATCTTTGGGATCATTCAGGTTGATGCGACGACGACCCTGCGACGTTCGGTTCGGATCGGAACTCAGCACGGTGAAGTACTGCCCCATGCCGTGATCGAGATGGCCATCGTGATTGTCGGGCGGAAAATGGTCGTCCCCGTCATCTTCATTGGGATCGAGATGCCCGTTGAAGTTGGCGTCCTCGCCTGCCACGAGGCTCCAGGAAAATCCGGGAACCCGAGCCAACTCATCGACCGAGGCAAGCGGCCCTTGGTGCAACGGCAGGTCCAGCGACGAGACCGCGGCCTCCAGCAGCGCTGCGCCATTCACGGAACTCTCCGGGCTCTCCCCGTCAGTCGCGATGGACGCCGGTGTGCCGGGGGTGCTCGGGGAGGGCGGCGTCCCGCCAATCACCTGTCGCACCGCCTGCACCATTGGCGGCGTCATGCGCGGAATCAGTCCCAGATCCGCGGCACCAGGATGATTCAGATTCACGCGGGATGCCTCGTCCTGCAGACCAAACCGAATCTCAACCGTCTCCTCGCTCCCGGTCGGTGAATACACGGTGAAGAACCATCGATCGGCCCCATCCTCAAAGACCGGGCGATCGCGAAACAGGATCGGGTTGTCCTGCCAGTCCAAGGTGCCCGGAACCGCCGCGGCGGCGACGCGCATCGCTTCCTGGACGCCGCTCATCGCAGCGGCCCAAGCCTGCTCGGAACCTGCGGCCGCGACCGCGGCGTTCTCATCCGATTGCGATCGGAACATCAGACTCACCGTCAACATCGACAGCAACATGATGAACACCAGAATCGCCAGCAGCGCGAACGCCCGATCGGGCATTCCGCGTCGCGAAGACGACTGGGGGTTCAAGCGCATGAGTCGGGTCAAGGGGTCGGGGCCAATGCCGTGGTCGGGCTCGTGAACGACTCGACTGGGCCTCGTCGAACCACCAGTCCGGTCGGAATGAAGATCACCCGGCGGAACGACGCGCTGGTCTCGGTATTCGCACCGGGCGACGACCCGGACGCGGCGGCGGTTTCGGGCGCCGATTCAATCGGTGCCGCTTCGGTGGAGATTACGACCTCCACTCCCGACGGAGGCATCGCGTTGGTCCATCCCTCCAGCCAGGCCGCCCCATCCCAGTAGCGGAAACGGAGGAACCGAACCAGGTCGGTCATGAGGTCCTGTGGCGCGACATTGGATCCGACCATCGCGGAAGCGCCGTCCGGCCCCGCCGGATCCGCCACAGCCGATTCACTCAATGCAACCGCGTTGGTGGAGGCGGATCCGGAGACAACCGATGACGGCGCATCCGGGGAGTCCTCGACCCGAGTTAGTCCCGCGATACTGGAATTGGTGCCATCAACGCGCAGCGGCGCCGCATACGCGATCCGACGGAGAATCGAACCACTTCGTGCCGCCGCCGATGGCCCGTTGGGAACGGTCATTCGCACAAAGCTGATCCAATTGCTGCCTCCGCTGAAGGCATCGCTACGGCCCGCGATTCCCTGCGCCGTCCGGAGGTCCGAGGCGAGGCGATCCATCACCAGCCGCAAGGTCGCGAGTCGATCCGACTCCTGGAGGATCTGCGTCCGAAGCTCCGCCGCCTGACGATAGAATAGCATGGCGAACACCAGCAACGCAGAGCCGATGCCCAACGCCAACAGGACCTCCACCAGCGTGAATGCCGCCGATCTTATCGAACGTCGCCGACGGAATTGAGCGTGACGGCAACGCATGCTCAATGGTCTCCAAGGGTGGTGCCGGACACCCCAGCGGTGGCGGTGACAGAGTTGGTCCCACCGCCGCTCCGGTTGACCGGCAGCAGTTGGGCGAGCCGCTGGACCACGGATTCGGTTTGATGACGCAGAATCACCTCCACTTGCGCCGCGCCCGTGGGTTCGCCGGCTCCGGTTTCCACCGGGGTCACCGCCAACTCCAGGAGCCACTGCGCGTACGGCGGTTCCATCGGAGCTCGGGCCGTTACAGCCATCGGCCGAATACCGAGCTGCACTTCCGCCAGAACGCTTGCCGCCATGTTCGACGCCTGCGCGGCAAGCCGCTGACGATTCAAGCTCGAGAGCGAGGCATTCAACGCGACCGTCATCACCGCCGCGGCGGCGACGAACAACGCCACCGCGAGCAACACTTCCAACAACGCGGTGCCGCGTTGCGGGTGAAATCGCCTCGCGCCAACTCCGCGAGGATTCATCGCGCACCTCCCGATTGGGCGGGCGCCTGGGCGGTGGTCAGAGCGCCGGTTGACTCCGGGGACGTTCCGCTCGACTCGGGACTCGCCCAGCGTTGACGGATGGCGCCGGTGAGACCGGAAAGCGAAAGCCGAACCGAACGACGTTCCCCCTCGTCCCTGGAGCGCACCACCAGCTCCGCAAAATCGCTCGACCCATCCGGATAGAAAAACAGCGGCGGACGCGGGCCTGCTGGGGGATTGGTTTCCGCTGTCGGAAGTGGAGGTGTCGTCGTGGAGTTCGGTTGTGTCGCTGCAGCCTCGAACGAACCGGCTTCACCGGTGATCGGGATCGCCTCGATCTCAGGAGCGCTCCCTTGCACCAGAACCAAGGCTCCGATTTGTTCTAGATAGGACGCCGCCTCGCGAAGCGGTTCAAAGTGTCCTGGAGCCCCGATGGGATCGGGCTCCCACTCCACGGCCAGCCGAAATTCAGAGTCCGCGCCGGGGGATCCGCTGGATGCCTTGCTGGTTGCCGAACCCTCGGACGAGGCGGAGGCGGAGGCGG
>JANXMD010000211.1 GCA_025354845.1 Verrucomicrobiota bacterium
TTGTTCATCGCGACGATACGCACGTCCTTGTAGCTCTGCCGGTCCAGTTGGCCGTTTTTCTGGTGGTACACCTCGATCGAAATTCGCGTCTCGCCTTCAATCACGTGGAAATTGGTGATGAGGTGACCATCTTCACTGAGGAAAAACCCGCTGCCCAATCCGCCCGGCGTGCGAACCTGAACCACGCCCTCGCCAAGCTGGGTCACCAGTTCGCGCACTGCGCGCTCCGGAGGCGGAACCGTGGCGGTCGCATAGAGCGTTCCCGTCGAATTGGTCCCGAGCACCGCAGGCGCAGGAGCGGCGGCCAAGGGGGCCGGGCGGGAAGGTTTCGCGGCCGTCGACGGGGGCGGGGACGCGGGCTCGACGTCACCGGTTTTGAGGACACGAACGATCTGCGACTTGGGGACGGTGAGAACGGTGTAGCCCAGGTCGACCACCACCAGATCCTTCTTTTCGGCCAGGATCCGCCCGGTGATCGCGGCCTTTTCCTTGAGCACAAGGGTTTCGGCCCGAAGTCCGACCGAGGCCAACCCGGACAGGATAAGGACCCCCGGAATCCAGGACGACAGCAACGGCATGCGCATGGACCAAGGCTAGACACGGACCGGGGCGACGGCAAGCCGGGGTCCCACCCGATCCAGGCCAGGATTCGGGAGGAAGATTCGCCAATTTTTGCGATGCCTTACCACTTGCCCAGAGGGACCAGATTTCTAAGGTGCCCCTATGTACGCCATCGAGGATCTCTTTGACCTGACTCAATGCGAACACGCGGCCTTGTTCCAAGGCTGTCGGTACCCTTGGGAGGTGCTGCCGAAACTCGCCGGATACATTCAAACCACGATACGTCCGGTGCAGGCCCATCGATCCGTGGGGCACGCGGTGTTGGGGGCACAGGTTCAGATCGGCGAAGGGACCATCCTCGAAGACGGCGTGATGATCGTCGGTCCGGCCATTATTGGTCGCAACTGCCAGATCCGCCACGGCGCCTACATCCGCGAAAATGTGATCCTCGGAGACGGTTGCACGGTTGGAAATTCGTGCGAAGTGAAGAACTCGCTCCTCTTCAACGGCGCACAGGTTCCTCATTTCAACTACGTCGGCGACTGCATCCTGGGCCACAAGGCACACCTGGGGGCCGGCGCCGCCCTGTCGAATCTCAAGCTCGACGGCACCAACGTGTGGGTTGAGGGCGAAAACGGGATTCCGCTCGACACGGGGCTCAGGAAGTTTGGCTCGATCCTGGGAGATCACACCGACATCGGCTGCAACGCGGTGTTGAATCCGGGTTCGATCATCGGCCGCAACTCGATCGTGTATCCGACCCTGTCGTGGCGCGGCTACCTGCCGCACAACATGATCGCCAAGCACAACACCCGTCCCGAGGTGGTGGTGCGTCGGCCCCGCGGAATGTGAGTCTGGGGATCGCTGCAGCGATGGCGCGCCGGGTCGAAGAAGTGGACGGGGACGGCTCCCGACCCAGGCCCCTGCTCGCTACGGGGAGTTCAACTCAACCAGCATTTGCACCTCGACGGCGGAGTTCATGGGCAAGCCGGCCACGCCAACCGCCGCACGAACATGGCGGCCGGCATCGCCGTAGAGGCTGACCAGCAGGTCGCTCGCGCCGTTGATCACCTTCGGGCTGTCCGCGAAGCCAGGCGGGCAGTTCACGTAGCCATTGACGCTGATCACCTGGCGTATCGAGTCGAGCGATCCGGTGGCAGCCTGCACGCAGGCCAGCAGATTCAGCGCGCAGAGGCGTGCGGCTTCGTACCCCTGCTCCAGGGTCAACTCGACACCAACCTTGCCGGCGAACTGTAGTTTCCCGTCCCGACTGGCGAGAGTGCCGGGCAGGTATAGGAGCGTTCCAACACGGCGAAACGGGAGGTAGTTCCCACCCGGAGGCGGCGGATTTGGAAGCGTGATCCCAAGTTCGGAAAGGCGTTGAAGGATGGCACTCATGACAGGACCAAAACCTACGACCGGATGCCTCAGGACGAAAGTTCGGAATCCGGAGTCTTGAGGAAAAGCAGGATGATCCCGATGCAGGCGAACATACGGAAGGCGGCCGTCTGACCGTTCCACACCTGCGACTGCCACATGGCAAACCATTCGCCGCCGACGGTCAGGAACGCGGTGAACCACAGAAGCAGGTTTGCCGTCAGCGCGGCCACGGCAAGGGACTTGGATCGGGCGAAGTCCGCGGAAGGCGCCTTCCGCGCCCGCCACAAGCTCCAGGCCCCGCAGCCAATACTGATGGCACCCACCCACTCCCACGCGATGATGCCAGCGTAGAAGGTGTGCTGAATCCACGGCTGAGTCAGCGCGCGCCCCTTGAGCTGATTCCCGGAAAAAGTGGAGTCCATGGACAGCACGTGACGCACAAACTCCAGGTTCGACCCGTAGTCGACGACGTTGTTGTACGCCACGATCGCCAGGAACAAAGACACCGCTGCGACAAGAGCCACCTTGGAAAGACGTTCCAGCATGGGAGAACAGGGTTCAGGGTTCAGAGTCTAGGGCCTAGGCAATTCGGAGCGCTTCAACCACAATGGACACAGATCAAGCACTGCCGATGGGAAAACGAGCGCTCACCAAACCGGGGTTGGCGCACATCGCCACAAGACTGCGCCTTCTTTCTCAACATCTGCGTTCATCCGTGTCCATCTGCGGTTAACTCTCCGCTGTTCCGTCACGGTTTTGGTGCGAAGGCGTCGGTCCAGGCGTCGGCGAG
>JANXMD010000319.1 GCA_025354845.1 Verrucomicrobiota bacterium
GTGGCGTCAGACCTCGAAAACCACATCGTGCAGCACGTCAGTGAACGGAGCTCCGATGCGGTGTGGGATCCCGCCACCCTCAGCGCCGATGGCCGCGCCGCGCTGAGACGCCGAGTGGAGGCCGATCCAGCACGCTATGTCGCCGAGCCTCGGCTGCCGTTGACCACGCTGCCCTCCGTCGTTGGTGATTCCCTCCTTCCTCGGCACGCCGGGCTGCGCTGCTTCGTGTTCGGGGGACGCAAGCCGCGGGTCTTTCCGCTGGCTCTGACCCGTTTTGCCCCCACCGCGGGATCGCGCACGATCTCAAGCGGACTCGGCGGTGGCATCAAGGACACCTGGATCCTTCGCGGCCCCGCCGCTGCGACTCAGGTCACATCCCCCATCATCGTCACCTCGCCTCAGCGGCGCTTGCGCCTCGGCAGCCGCATCGCCGACTCCCTTTTCTGGATGGGGCGCTACAAGGCCCGCATCGAGAATACCACCCGCATCCTCCGAGTGGTGCACCAGGTGCAATTGGAGAATCCGGCGCAGCAACGGGTCCAATCCTGGGCGGCCCTCTGGGAGGCGTTGGCCCGCACCACGGGACACGACACCCATTTCTTCAAGAGTTCCCCGCTGCTCCGTCAGCAGAGTGTTTCGCAGTATCTGCTGCTCGATCGGAAGAATCCGGCGAGTGTGGTGCAGGGAGTCGCCCGCCTCCGCGAGAACGCGCGAACCACCCGGGAATCGGTCCCGCCGGAGGTGTGGGCGGTCATCAACCGGCTCTGGCAGACGCTCGATGCCGCGGCGGCGGGTGAACCGCTCAATGACGACCAGGCGCTTCCGCGAATTCAGGATCTGGAGCAGCGGATCCTGGACGACATCGACGCCCTGTCGGGCTGTGCCGCGAAGAACATGCTGCGCGACGACGCCTGGCACTTTTGGACGCTCGGACGTCACGTGGAACGCGCCATCACCGCCACGTTGGTGACCCGTCAGGTCCTGCTGAAGCGCGCCGACCCCCTGACCCCGGCCGCCGCGGGCGATTCCAATCTCGACGCCCTGCTCCGCATCCTCTCCTGCCAGTACGCGTACCGGTCGCTTTACCAGTCCCGGCCGATACCGGAGAACGTGGTCGCCCTGGTCCTGCAGGATTCCGCGCTGCCGCGTAGTGTGCTTCACTGCGTGGAGGCAATTCGTGACAGCCTGGAACAGGTGAGCGGCCCCGAGGTTCGCCGCCGTGACAGCTCCAGCCCGCTGCGCACCGCCGCGCACCTCGCCGGCGAGGTGGAGTTCGCTGACTTGCGAACTCTATTCCAAAGCGACACCACGGGCGGCTTCGCTAAGCCCTTGTTTCTCGACGCGTGGCTCGAGGACCTCGCCGCCCGGCTCACCCGACTGGCGGTGGAGATCAGCGATCACCACCTCTATCACCAGGCGTTCAACATCCTTCGGTAGCCAACACGCGCGCCCATGCGGTTCCACATCGAACACACTACCGAATACCGCTACTCGGCACCGGCGAGCGAATCGTTCTCCGAATTGCGACTTCGGCCCCGTGACTCCCTCCGGCAAAAGGTCTCGCGGCACTACACGAGGGTGCAGCCGTCGGTCCTCGTCGAATCACACACCGATTACTTCGGCAATTATGTCGAGACGGTTTCGATTCCGTTCCGTCATCCCAATCTGGTGGTTACCAGCGTTTGCGACGTCGAGACCAAGCCGTTGACCGACGTGCTCGAGGCTGTGGACATGACCGTGTCGGAGGCCCGGCAGCTCTACACGCCGGAACGCCGGCTGCTTCACGACTTCCTGCGGCCCTCGGTGTTCATCCAATGCACTCCGGGTGTGCAAGAATTAGCCAACGAGTTTCTGGCCTCCGCCGAACCCTTCGGGCCCGCGCTGCGTGCGCTGAATGAACATTTGTTCAGCTCGCTCAAATACCGGCCCGGCGTGACCGATGCCGGAACCACAGTCGAGCAGTTCTTGGTGGCGAAGGAGGGGGTTTGCCAGGATTTTGCGCATCTGATGATTTCCGTCTGCCGCTCGGCGGGCATTCCGGCGCGGTACATCAGCGGGTACATCGAAACGGATCCGATCCCGGATCTCGACGGATCGGCCGAGGGCACCGCGCTGATCGGCGCCACGGCCA
>JANXMD010000323.1 GCA_025354845.1 Verrucomicrobiota bacterium
GAAGAAGGTTCTGAAGTCCTCGTAACGGCCCTGAAACTGGGAATAGATCGCATCGGTCACCAGTGTGGCCGCCATCGGCAAGTAGCCGCCGGTGAGACCCTTGGCCAGGGCGAGCAAGTCCGGCTGAACCGATTCCACCTGACAAGCGAGTAGCGGCGCACGTTTGGGAGTGACCGCAGAGGCCGGCGTTTCACCACCGGTGCCGTTTCCGGTTCGGCCAAAGCCGGTCATGACCTCGTCGGCAATCAGCAAGGCACCATGCCCGCGCACGACTTCCGCCGCCCGCGACAGCCATCCCTTCGGTTGCGCGATCATTCCTGCGGCGCCTTGCATCAGGGGTTCCACCGAAAAGGCGGTAATAGGGCGCTTCGTTTTGCCAGCCCGCGCGAAGCGTTGCTCCAGCTTTCCAAGACATTCCCATCCGCAGCGCCGATAGGTCCGCGCGTCTCCCCGCTCGGGTTGGGCTCGATTGAACGGGCAACGGTAGCAATAAGGCGCCATCACCTTGTCGGTGGGAAAGAGGAGATGGGAATAGGCGCCATGAAAGAGGTCGATCTGTCCCAGGGAAACCGCGCCGATCGTGTCTCCATGATACGCTCCGTCCACCGCAAGGAACCGGGCATGCTTCAGCCCCCGGGCGCGTCGCGCGTGTTCGTGCGCGAGTTTGAGCGCCACCTCCATCGCGGTGGAGCCATCGTCTGAGAAGAACACCTTTTGCAAGGTCGATGGCCCGCGTTTGGGCCGAGCCATCCGAACGAGCTCTGCGGCGAGACGCGTGGCGGGTTCGTTCGCGAAGCCGAGCATCGAGACGTGTGACACGAGACCCGACTGACGGCGCAAGGCACGGTTGATGGCCGGATGTCCGTGTCCGTGGAGGTTGGTCCAAATGGAGGAGTTGGCATCGAGGAAGGTCCGTCCTCGAAGATCCTCCAGTACGGCGCCGCGGCCTCGAATCAGGAAAATCGGCTCGGTTTGATTCCAGTCCGCCATTTGAGTGAACGGATGCCACGCGTGCTTCCGGTCCATCCGGACGAGAGAGGCAAGGGTTGCACTGGAAGGCCGCTTCAGGGGGCTCATGCGGAGTGGGTGGACGCCAGGGTAGGGGATGGCAACGCGCGGAGCGCCGTGAGCAGATCCTGCAGGTTCGACTCGCTGTGTTCCGCGGAAAGAGTCACACGCAGTCGTGCGGTCCCACGGGCCACAGTGGGAAACCGGATGGCCGGCACCAGGAAACCTGCGTCTCGAATTCGAGCCGACCAATCCAACGCGAGCGCCTCCGGTCCCGCGATCATCGGAAGGATCGCACTTCCGGAGGCCTTGGTTTGTGGGTCCAGTGGCAGGGCGTTTCGCAGCAGTCGCAAATGGGACTGAAGGCGCGACAGGCGACGGAACCCTTCATCGCCCTGCACGAGTCGAATCCCCGCCAGTGCGGCTGCCGGGGCAGATGGAACCGGCGCTGTGGAGAAGACGAAGCTGCGAGCATGATGGATCAGATGATCTCGCAGGGCGGTGGATCCGGCGATGTACCCGCCGGCGGACCCGAGGGCCTTTCCCAACGTGCCCATGTGGACATCTATCCGCCCGGCCACGCCGAGAGCCTCAGCGAGCCCGGTGCGGCGTTCGCCGTACAGCCCCGCAGCGTGGGCCTCATCTACCATGAGCCACGCGCCGTGTCGGTCCTTCAACTCAACCAGTTCGCGCAAGGGCGCTTCGTCGCCATCCATGCTGAACACCGACTCCGTGATCACCAGAATTCGAACCGGCTTGGCAGCGTCACCGGAAGGCCGACGAGCCCAGTGCAGGATACGTTCAAGATCCTCCAGATCGTTGTGACGGAACACGCGAAGGGTCGCACCCGAGAGCTTCGCCGCATCCACGCAACAGGCGTGCACGCGCTTGTCGATCACCACCACATCGCCCGGACTCACGAGCGCCGGCACCGTGCCAAGGGCCGCGGCGTACCCGGTGGCGAAACCCAGCGCGGCGGCACATCCCTTCCACGAGGCGAGGCCTTCCTCCAGGTCTCGGAAAACCCGGAGCGAGCCGCAAACCAGCCGCGCCGCCCCGGTGCCTGCACCCCAGTCCCGGAGAGACCGATGGGCCGCTTCAACGAGCTCCGGATGCCCGGCGAGTCCGAGGTAATCATTGGACGAGAAATTGACCAGCGATCGGCCGTCCACCGAAACGGAGACGCCGTTGCGCGCCGACACATCGCGCAAGGAGCGACGCAATCCGGCCGCGTCGGTATCCGCCATGAGGCGATTCAGGTGGGCGTCGAGTGTGTCCATGCGGTGGCTGCGTGCGAAGCAGCCCCTTCCTAGCAGCCCCGGGCTCCGGGGACAAATCCCGGGTGCGCCGTAGAGTGAACGGGCTCCGCCCCGATTTGGGAACGGAGATGAGCGCCAATCCTCTTGCTCATAACCTTAACCTTAATCCTAATCATAGTCCGCCTCTTCATACTACGTTTCGTTCGGAATACGCAGGTCGTTCGGTCCCTCCCGTTCAATTCCAACCCCTTGATCCGATCCTCCCCATGAATCCGTTCCGTTCTCTTTTGCTGTGGCTCGCCTTCGGAATTGCCG
>JANXMD010000345.1 GCA_025354845.1 Verrucomicrobiota bacterium
GCCAAGCTGCCCAATCTTCGGCTCCGCGGTCTCCAGATGCACATCGGATCCCAGCTCACCGATGTCACGCCGTTCCGCAAAGCGGTCGAGAAGGTCGCGCCGCTGGTGGAACGCCTCAACCGGATCCACGGGTTCGACTTCTTCAGCATCGGTGGCGGCATCGGCATCGTTTACAACCCGGCACTGGCCAGCGGCGATCCCGCCTGGTGGAAGACTGCCGCTGGTCGCAAGGTGCTCACGCCGGATCGCTACGCCGCGACGCTCCTGCCGCTTCTGAAGCCACTCGGGTTAAAGGTCCTCCTCGAGCCCGGCCGCTTCATCACCGGCAACGCCGGCGCGCTGGTGACCCGGGTCGAGTTCATCAAAAAGACCGGCAAGAAGAACTTCGTGATCGTCAATGCCGCGATGAACGACCTCATCCGGCCCGCATTCTACGACAGCTACCACGAAATCGTCCCGCTTCGCCGCTCCCGCGGGGCGACCGTTTCGTCCGACGTGGTCGGCACGATTTGCGAATCCGGCGACTACTTCGCCAAGGATCGTCCGCTGCCGAAGGTTGGCGAAGGCGATTTCCTCGCGCTGCTCAGCGCCGGCGCCTACGGATCGGTCATGGGAAGCACCTACAACAGCCGTCCCCTGGCCACGGAAATCCTCGTGAACGGCTCGAAGTCGGCCGTGGTGCGCCGCCGTCAGTCGATTGAGGAAATCTGGGCCGGCGAGCAGCTCGCCCCGTGGCAAACCGCCCGCAAGGCACGCCGTTAAGGGCGATTCCCCCGAGTCGAGCGCTTCCAGGCCGAGTCCCGCCCGTGTCGGGGGCTCGGCCTTTTTCGCTTTTTGGGGGCGGATGCGGTTCCGCCCGCGATTTGACCGCGTTTGACAGGGCTGTTACAAACGGTCAGCCAATGAAGAAAACCACCGGATCGGTCAAAAAGCCCAAATACTGTCGCATCCTGCTGAAGCTCAGTGGGGAGGCGCTGGGTGGTGAAGCGGGTTTTGGAATCAATCCCGAGTCGGTCCACGACATGGCGAGGCAGGTCAAGGAAGTCCAGGAATTGAAGGTTGAGGTGGTGATCGTGGTCGGCGGGGGCAACATCTTCCGCGGACTTCAGGGCAGCGAGAAGGGGATCGAACGCGCCACGGGTGACTACATGGGCATGCTCGCCACGGTCATCAACGCTCTCGCGCTCCAGGACGCGCTGGAGAAGCTCGGTGTGCATACCCGGGTGTT
This sequence comes from Verrucomicrobiota bacterium, assembly GCA_025354845.1. Lineage (GTDB taxonomy): Bacteria > Verrucomicrobiota > Verrucomicrobiia > Limisphaerales > UBA9464 > CAIVQB01. The sequence goes on from JANXMD010000345.1 coordinate 1,229, forward strand.
GAGCGCCATCACCATGACCCAGATCGCTGAACCCTTCATCCGGCGTCGTGCCGTGCGCCATCTGGAAAAGGGTCGCGTGGTGATCTTTGCGGCTGGCACCGGCAATCCCTTCTTTTCCACCGACACCGCTGCCGCACTTCGGGCCAACGAAATCAACGCCGAGGTCGTCCTCAAGGCCACCAAGGTGGACGGGATCTACGACAAGGATCCGAAGAAGCATCCGGACGCGAAGCGGTATTCTCAGATCAGCTACGCCGAGGCGCTTCAGAAGCAGCTCAAGGTCATGGATGCCGCCGCCTTCGCCCTGTGCCAGGACAATCGAATGCCGATCATCGTGTTCGACTTCTTCAAGGCGCACAACCTGATGCGCGTGGTCATGGGCGAGCCGGTTGGCACCGTGGTCACCGGTTGATCGTCCTGCCCCTTCCTTTCACCTCATTCCTCTCATTCCCATGTCCATCGAAGAAATCCTGTTTGAAACCGAGGAGAAGATGCTCAAGACCGAGGAGCATGTGGTCTCCCAGTTCTCCGGTGTGCGCACCGGCAAGGCCAGCCCGTCGCTCATCGAAAACGTGATGGTGGAGGCCTATGGCTCGCACATGCGACTCAAGGAGCTTGCCACCATTTCGGCGCCGGAATCACGCATGCTCATGGTTCAGCCCTTCGACATCAGCAACGTCAAGGCGATCGAGAAGGGGATCCAGTCCGCCAACCTCGGTCTTAATCCCGCCACCCAGGGCAAGTTCATCCGGATCGTTCTCCCGGATCTCAGTGCAGAGCGTCGTCAGGAGTTCGTGAAGATCTGCAAAAAGATGTCTGAGGACGGCCGCGTCGCGGTCCGGAATGAACGGCGTCAAGCCCTGGAAGCGCTCAAGAAGGGCAAGAACGACGGGGGCGTCTCCGAGGACGACATTGAGACCGCCGAAGCGGAGGTTCAGAAGCTCACCGATCAGTGTATCAAGAGAATCGACGAGCATCTCGCCCACAAGGAAAAGGAAATCCTGACCGTGTAGTCGGTCGCGGCGCGGTGGGACTCACGCCTCGCTCCCGGTTAGCGCCGACGGCGCAACGCAGCGAGTCCCGCCAGTGCGGGCAGTGCGATCCAGGACCAGACCGGAATCGCGGTTTCTGGAACCACGCTGTCAATCCACTGCAGGTTGCTGGAGACCCTTGTGGCGACCCACTGCGCGGAGATGTCCTGCATGGTGTCCGGAACGGAACCGTAGCCGTTCAGGTACAACCCGCCCGCG
>JANXMD010000349.1 GCA_025354845.1 Verrucomicrobiota bacterium
GGCGCGTGGCGCCAACTCCGAGGCCGTCGACGAAGTTCTGAAGTTGAAGGCCGCGGGGGTTCCCGACGAAACGATCGTCGCGTTCATTCGCAGCAAGGGAATGCGCAGCAAGACTCCCCCGTTTGAGCTCTCGTCAGACGACCTGATCCAGCTTCGGGATAAGGGCCTTTCCCCTGCCATCCTGAACGCGATGCTCGCCGGTACCACAGCGCCCGTTGGGGCCACCCCGCCAACGAGCTATCCTGGACAGCCGACACCGGTGGTTCAGCCGGCGATCCCGTCGATTCCCGTCGCTCCGGGCGCGCCGACCGGTACAACCGCAACCCCGACGCTCACCGGCGACGCCGCGTATTTCGCCCCGGAACTGAGCGGAAACGGGCGCTGGATCCTGGGTGAGGAAGGTCAGTGGTCCTGGCAGCCTGCGGTCGTGCTGGCGTCACCCGGCTGGCGGCCCTATTGGGATGCTGGCCATTGGGTGAACAGCGATCAGGGCTGGTTCTGGGCCTCGGACTACGCCTGGGGCGGCATCACCTTCCACTATGGACGCTGGCACCTGCATCCGCGGCACGGCTGGGTCTGGTCGCCGGATCGCGTTTGGGGACCGGCGTGGGTGGTCTGGCGGAGCGGTGGCGACTACTGCGGTTGGGCCCCGCTGCCTCCAGGCGCTGTGTTCAACGTCAACGCCGGCGCCTTTTTCTATCGCGGCCGATCCGTGGCCGTCGGCTACGACTTTGGACTCGATTGGCGCCACTTCAATTTCTCCCTGGTTTCGGATCTCGGCTCCCGGCCGGTTTTGCGCCTCCGTACCGAAGTGGAAATCCAGAACGTGATCCGCACCACCGTCGTGTTGCACGGCTACACCGCCGTGCGAACCGGGGGAACGGTGCGAATCATGAATCACGGCATTGAGCCGGGCCGTGTCTCGGCGGTGCGCGGGCATCCGCTGGAGGCCGTGAGCATCCACGACGTCCATTCCGTGGAACCGGGCCGCTCCCGGGAACACGTGGACACGCGACGCCACCGGATCGAAGTGTACCGCCGCTGAACGCGGACCGGAGGCGGAATCCACTAGTCCCCGGGCGTCACCGTCCACATGCCCAGAGGCGCATTCGTGGTGCCGCTGCCGATCGTCTCGCGGACCTTGTGGATCGCCACATGCCCGTCGTGGAACAAGTAGTTGAAGCGCTCGCCGTGCAGCCCGTAGGCGGCCTTTCCATAGCCGTACTGGGTCTTGGCGATCTGAAAACAGTCCGCAGAAAAGCCCGCGGGATTGCCATTCCCTTCAGTCGGCCCGACGCAAAAGGAGGGCCAGTCATTGCCCGCGATGTTGCGTCCGTTCGGCAGCTCGCAAAGCAGGATGGTATCGGACGGGGATTGCACCACCGAGGATTTGTACCCAGGCGGTTCCTCGGGCGGCATGGATCCGTTGTTGTTCTGAATATAGACCCCAATGCCGTGCAACGGCGTCGGCAACGCGCCAGGTTGAATGACGTTGGCACCATTCATGGCATAGGTGCGACGCTGACCGAACTGCGCGTAGTCGATGGTGATCTTGTTTCGGTCCGCCGGGCACTGGAGGATCTTCGGGCATTTGGTTCCCTCGGTGATTCCCAGCATGAGATCGCTCTGCGAATCCGCGCCGCCGATATACCGGTGGATCATGTCATCCCAGGTCCACTGGTACATGTAGTCCCCGGTTCGGTACACCGCCGGCGGGTTCTGGTCGGCATGATCCAGCAGGAACAGATGGAAGCCCATGCCCAGCTGCTTCATCTGCGAGGTGCACTTCAACCGTTCGGCGCGGGCCTTGGCCTTGCCCAGCGCGGGCAGAAGCATGCCCGCCAGAATCGCAATGATCGCAATGACGACCAACAGCTCGATCAGCGTGAACGCCGACGTGCGAGAGGGATGGGGGCGCAGGGGCATAGGGTAGGTGAATTCAGGGTTTCGTGACCACCACCTGCATGGTCTTGGGATCAATGGAGAATCGGCGCCCATCCGCCAGTTGCGGCACGGAGCCCAGGTAACCCGCCGACACCAGTTCCTCCAAAGACGCCGGACGATGCTGCTTTTCGAAGGAGAACTTCCGGACGGCCTGGGTCAGCTCGGCCAGAATCGGGGCGAGATCGGCTCCGCCCGCCTGGGCTGCAGGCGTGGCCTCGGGCGAAACTGCGACTCCACCAGACGGCGAAGAGGCAGGCTCTTGCTTCCCACATCCGGTCAAAACCAGAACGACAATCAGGGCGGCAGGCAGAAGTGGGGTCACTGGCAGACCCAATCACACCCCCCTGTCTCAGGCAAGCGCCCTGCGGAGTGACGTCAGCATCCTCCCGCGCAGCAGCGTCCGGGCCGGAGCAGTCGACACGCCGTCACCGCGACGAGCCCACCCAGCACGGGCGCGGTGAGGTAGATCCACAGCGTGTCCCATTGCCCGCTCACCAGCGCCGGCCCAAGGGAGCGCGCGGGATTCATGGAGGCCCCAGAAATCGGTCCGGCGAACAACGCCTCCAGCCCGACCACCGACCCGATCCCCAACGCCGCATAAGGCACCGGCACTCGGTCGGCATCCGTCACCGACAGGATCACCCACACCAAAAACGCGGAAAGCAGGAACTCGAGGCACCAGGTCTGTTCCCAGGAGCCCGCAGGCTTCGTTCCTCCCAGCGTCAAATCGGCGTGGAAAAGCCCGTGCAACACAAGACTCGCCACGACAGCTCCAATTCCCTGGGCCAGGAGATAGCCGACGACAGTGCCCGAATCGGTCCTTCTAGAACGCCACAGACTGAGTGTCACCGCGGGATTCAGGTGCGCCCCTGAAATATCCCCCAACGCGGAAATCAACGCGAAGACGACGAGCCCGAAGGTGATGGCAACGCCGAGATGGGTCACCGCGCCACCGCTGGCATGATCGATCACGATGGCGCCGGTTCCTGCGAACACGAGCGCAAAGGTGCCGAGACACTCAGCGAGGAATCGACGTCCGGTTGGATTCAGAATCATACGTCGACACCGTCATCTGCGGCACTTCGAGTACCGAACGAAAGTAACCAACACAAAGCGGAGCTCCGGCGAGAAGTCTCAGAATCCGCAGGCGGGTTTCGCCAGTCAGGCATCGATGCATCCGCACGAGACACATGCTTCGGATGGTATATTCCTCAAACTGCATATTCGGCAATCCGAAAATCCCAGTTCGACTCGGCGGTCGGGAGGTGAGGTGACGGTCAGTCGCCCGCCATCGTGGTTTCAGGGAAGCGCTGCAAATACGCCAGCTGCGCCTCACGATCGGGGACCCGGGTCAGCGTCAGGTCTTCGAGGAAACGTCGTGGATAACCAGGTTCGATTGAAGTCACGCAAACCTCCTGTTCGATAACTTCAAACACGGCACGCCATCCACCGCAACCCAGTTCAAGCCGGCCGGCTTGGGTCCTGCGGATGCGGCGGGTGCGGTGCGGGGTTGGATCGCGCTCGAGGCGCTCAATCACACGGGCGGTAAAATCGAGATCCCACTGAGTCCGGAGCCACGCCACCTGTTCCGCGGCGTGCGCGGAAAAACGGACCTGAAATCCGGGAGGTTGGGTCGCGTCAGCCTGAACCGCATCCCACCATCCGGCCTGCTCCCCGGGAAAGGCATCGTAGGCGGGAATATAGGGCTTGATGTCGAATACCGGCGTGCCGTCCACCAGATCGCAGGGCCCGAGAATCAACCGGTGCTTCTCGATCTGAAGCAACCGGACCGGCGTCATACCCAAGGGATTGGGACGATGCGGGGATCGGGTGGAAAACACGCCCCGACGAACCGCCGGCCCCTGCGGTGGCAGGACCAACGGGCGCCACTCGGTGTTGCGATGAAACCACCAGAGAAGCCAAATGCGGCTGAATCCGGCGAGATCGCGCAAGCCCTGTTCGAGGTTCCGTCCGAGCACCAACTCCAGGACGTGGGTTTCGAGACCCTCCTCGGCGGGCTGATGGCGCGCATCGAACTTCAGGCGCTGCCCCGACCGGAGGAACCCGATCGGGGCCAGCGTCAGGCTGCCGGAGTCCTCCGGCGATGGCCCGGAACCGCTCACTCGACCCAGGCGTGGGTCGACTTTCCTACCTTCTGGATTTCCTTGATCTTCTTTCCCGTGGTGAAGAACCAGGCGTAAATGTTCGCCCCCTTGACGCCCGTCTTGGCGGCGATGTCCTTCACGCTTAGACCGGTTTTCCCGGCCTCCTTCAGCAGCGTGACGATGGTGTCCTTCATGGCACCGCGCTTGGCACGGCCGGCCTTGGGAGCCTTGGGGGTGGTGGACGCCTTGGCCGGACGCCCCCGGCGCGCACCCTTCGCCGAGCCGCCCTCAAACGCGGCAAGTTCAGAATCGATATCGGCAACCTTGGCAAGGAGCGCTTCCTTGGCCTTCAGCAGACGGGCGATCTTAACAAAATCGGAGGCGGAAATACTGGCAAGATTCATAAGTCGCGACCTTAGACGGAGAATGGATCTCCCGCAACTGGGTTAGAGCCTGTCTGAAAATTGGGAAGGCTCTTAGCGGTTCAAACGATAAAACCGCGCCGAAGCACCCGCCGAAGTGCTGAAGGGGGAGGCGACCACGGGCCCCGGAACATCGATCCAGGGCCCGGTCGGTGCCTCCGCCTGCTGTAGGATAAATCCGCCGCGGGTCCAGTCGAACCGCAGGGTGGATCCACTCGAGGTCAACGTGACCTGCGGCGCCGGCGGTGCGGATCGGACCCCGGAAACGGCGACGCCAAAGGTCATATCAGCACTATGGGCATTGTAGTTGTGCACTTCCACAGCGAGCACGTTGTCCCCGTTCACCAGGGAGGCTCCATCGATCGTGAATGAGTCCGAGCACGTCGCGTCTCCGCTGCACGGGTAGCCCGTTGCCAGCGTGGAACTGACGAGGATCTCCGACGGATCGATGCGCAGTCGGTACACCTCCGTGCCGTTGAGGTAAACCACCGCCCCGTCGTCAATGAACCCATCGCACTGCAACGTCGGACTGGAGGCCGCGTCGCTGACTTGGAAATGGGTTCGAAAATAATACGTGATGTAGGGGTATCCGGCGTTGGCCGCATCCGCGGGTAATTGTGTGGCTTTCGGCTGCACCAGGACATTCGGGCCGGCGGCCCGGACATCCACCCACAACAAGGCCGGTGCCGGACCGCCCCAGGTGGCATCGTCATAACCCGGCTTCGTCCAGTCGCCGGTGGACTGCGACGCGACGGAGTACTTCCAGGAATTCGTCAGCTCGAGATAAGACTGGAACGCGTTGTAGTTGATTGTGGTGAAGGTCAGGAGGTCCGAAGTCTGAGTGCCGGACGAGGCATTCGCCACCACCCGATAGTAATAGGGCGTGCCGGCGATGAGTGCCGGAAGGAGCACTGAGTGGGTGGTGGTCCCGGTTGCCGGCATCGGAGACTTGGAGCCCAAATCGGTCGTCAGGCCGTACTCAATCCAGGAGACCGCGGCTTCACTGGTTTTCCAGGTGACGGATGCCGCCTCATCATCGGCCAGCACTTGCACGTCCGAAATGAAGCTCGGCACCGGCTTGGCAAACACTGCGAGATGACTGCCCACGGTGCGTTCTTTGCCGCTGTCGGCGACCGCACTGGATTTGTTCAACCGCGTTGGATTGCCCAAGGAATTCTCCATCACCAGGGTCGTGGACCCGCCGCCGTCCATATTGATGGCATCCGCGGCACCGACCTTGAGCATCCATGCGCCCGACTCGTAATCCAGCGCGCCATCGCTGTAGCCAGGTTGACGGCCGTCGATCGTCACGAGGTAGAGATAGCGTCGGTCGGCCGAAAGCCCCATCAGCGTCCGCGGCTGATTGTCGTGGAGATTGCCCGGGAGATTCAGGTACTGGCGTCCGATGTTCACGCCGTTAATCACCACCGGATACACGCCCGCAACCGCTGTGTGAACGCCGGTCGTCGACTTGGCAGGCCAGTTGGTGTGGGTGACTGTCGCGTGATTCGCCGCATCAAAGCTGAACACCGCCGAGTTGGCCGCGCTTTCCTGCTTGGAGACGACCTCACCCCCGGAAATCGCCAGTCCCGAAAGATCCATGGGCGTTCCTTCCGGAAGGTAATATTGGCCCTGATCGAAGAAATTGGCATTGATGGCCAGCTGCGCTTTGTGGACCTGCAGGAAGCGACTGACCGTCATGCCTCCCGTTTCGCGCGATCCGTCGACATATCCCGAAGCAATCCGCGGCGTCGCCAGGAGGCTCACGTCGGGGTCCTGCAGGTCAACGCGGGCCACGTTGATCACGTTCAGGTCGGGATTCGCGGTATCCGCGATGTTGGTCCCTCGGGCATGATCAATGCCCTTGAAAAGGGGAATCCAAGGTCCCAGGACCGGAGCCGCGCAGAGCGTCGACGTCGCGCACGCGAGCAACCACGCACAGGCCATCCGCCGGCCGCGGGAAAGGATCGACTGCTGGATTGGAAGATGAGTTCGGAAACGAAGCATGGTGGTTTCGGAGTGAACCGGAGTTGCGCGTGCGAGCGGCTAATTGCCCGAGAATCGGTACGCGTAACCCGCAATTGGATCGCGCGTGTAGGCCGCATTGAAGCCGTCGTAGTAAATGGGGATCACCGCCGCGTGGCCGTCGGCAAACGCGACGGCACAGGCGGCGTCGTTGTAGAAGGGCGCGTTTTTTACCCCGGTCCGGCTGCGATGCCAGGAGAGCGGCGCATGGGCGGCCCATTCCATGACCAACAGGGTACGTCCGGGTTCGACCAGCGACGCCTGCTTCCATCCGGCAATCTGCGGCATCCCCGGAAGCATCACGCCGTTGAACACGTAGCTGCTGAGGTCAAAGCGCGGCGACTTGCAGAATGGGGCGGGATCCGAGTAGCCACGATCCTGTGGACAAACAAACTGGGCATCCTGAGCCGGCTTGTTGCCTTTGGGGGCGAGGTAGGGACGGACCTGCTCCTTGTACCACCACCAGAAGTCGCCGCCCTGCCCCGCCACCGGTCCCGGCAGCGTTTTGGAATGATCCTCAGCGTAGAGTTGAATGGCTTGGGCGATCGCCCGGAGATTTCCCACGCAGAGCGTCTCCCGCGAGGTTCGCTGACTTTGGATCCACGGCACCGCCACCACCGCCGCAAGCAGCGACCCGATCGCCAACATGCCGAGGAGATCGGCCAGTACAAATCCGCGGCACACGGCAGGACCGTCCGACTTGGGGAGATAACGTTTCATCCTAAATCCGGCAGATAAAGGAGAGTGAAACCACAGATTCACACAGATGGACACAGATCCGAATGATGTTGCCCGAAAGAATTTGCGGCCATCCGGTCGGTGAGGTTCTTGAGTAACAACTCATCAATGTCTCCCTCTCAGTATCTGTGTTTATCGGTGTCCATCTGTGGTTTAAACTTCCGCTTTTCGGCTCCTCTCAGGGAATCCCAGGAAATGGTACCGGCGGAATGCCTGTGCCCGAAACCACCTGGTACAAGTCGTCAAACCGATTTACCCGGCCCCTGGAGGTCGTTGTTGTCGTCGTCGTCGTCCCCTTGGAGGTGAGACCAAGTCCTTCGGGACGATGCAGGATTGCTGCGGAGAGGAGGTGTTGTTCAAACAGGGGACGCAGGTTTTCGTATTCCGCCAGCGTTCCCGGCCAAAATGCCACTACCCTGGGTTTCACTGCGCCGAGCGCGGCGCGCTGCTCATCGGAGAGAAACGGCGGACCAAGGAGCGAGACAATGACATCGGCGGGACCTGCCTTGCGCAGCAGCTCCACAAAATCTCCGGGCGGCACCTGCAAGGGACGAAGCGGGTCCAACTGGATGGCGCGCACCGCCACCGGCGGAGTCCCCGCCTCCTTCAGAGCCTTCTGTAGCGCCGCGGTGAGGGCATCGAACGAGGGCTGCGGAAACGTCTCGGTGTCGCGCGAAATGAGCACGATTCGTCCACCCGGCTTGAGGAGCTTCCCGGTTTCCGCCGCCAGCATGCGACCAATTTCCATCGGCAGCGCCACCGGTTTTTCGGGCGGGGCATCGTGGAGCGACCGCCAAATGACCCCGAACGACGCGAGCCACGCCACGACCGAAAGAATCGAAATGAGGTGCGTGCGATTCATGCGACCGGAGGCCTCCACGACCGGATTCCGGACTTCCAGTCGCTCAAAAGACCCCCCGAGGCTTGGAAAAAACGACATTGGTCTGACCAATCGCCAAACAGCTGCTGATCTGCTCGCGCAGTCCCGGCGTCTTGGTGTTCTTCACACTTCCGTCCGCGATGGCCAGATTGCCGTTGCGGACGTGCAGCGTCGCATCCCACGCGGCGTCGATCGACGAACCGAGGAAGATGCTCCATGACGGATCCAGTCCGCCGCCACCCCCGAGCACATTCATATCCCCGGCCACGATGGTCTGCGGACGCGCTTCCGTGGCGGTGGTGCCGAGGAAGTAGCTGACGTTCGCGTCCCCAACGAGGAAGGACCAGTTGGTTCCCGGCTTGCGCACCACATCCGTGGGACACACCAGGATCCGCATCGACCCCAGCTCGTTGGAGCAGATGCGGACGTGATCCGTCCAATCCGGAGAATCCAAACTGCCGCCATTGGTGACCGACAGGTTCCACGGGTACTTCTCGCGATTCTCATTCGCCCACAGTCGGAAGGCGAGGGAGGTCTGCCGGAGATTGTTCAGGCAAAGGGTTTGCTTGGCCTTGGCCTTGGCCTTCGCGAGCGCGGGCAGGAGCATCCCGGCCAGCACGGCAATGATGGCGATGACCACCAGCAGCTCAATGAGGGTGAACGCCCGCGAACCGGGTGCCACTCCATTGGGGTGGCGATCGATACGGGGCGCCGCGGGCGCCGTAAGGTTCCGATGGATAAATAGCATGAGCCAATGCCACCCCCTTCACGGAGCAAGGTGGCGAAAGTAAGACAGCGATTGTTTAGCAGAAATTGGGCCAGCGAGAAAGGCTGCAATTCGAATCGGAAGAACGGGCCTGAACCACGGGGCCTCTCAGTCAACCGCGGCCTCAGCGCACTCGCTCAATGCGTAGCGACTTGAGATCGAACCACGCCTCGCCCGACCGACCGCGAACTTCGCACAGAATATCCACAGGAACGGTGGGGCCGGCCAACGCGTCTTGAATCTCAAAGTCGACGCTCCGAGTCCTCCAGTCCTGGGTACCCATCGACGGGTCAGAGATCCCCTGGGCCCCCGCCACTCGGAGACGGGCTCCATGCCGCTGTCCATAAGTCATCGGCAGCAAGGCGCGGGTCCGGATGCTTCCCTCGACGCGATACGCCCCGGGACTCAACCGCAGCGTAGCGTGCCACACGACCGCAGCGTCTCCGGAAAGCCGGGCATGCAATGAGTGCTCCCCACCGGTGCCTACCTCTTCACCTTTCGCGATCGGATCGGCCCCCAGCGGATCGAGGGTCCATCGGGTCAGGGGGCGCAATTCCCCCACTCGGAGCCCACCCGTCGAAGCGGCATCGATCGATGCCAACTGATGCGCGACGTCTCGCGCCCGGGCGCGCATCCGCTCGCGCAACGCCTCGACCGCCGGACGCACTTCCTCCGCTTCCTCGGAGCGGAGGGCGGCAATCAGCGGCGCGGCAAGCCGATCGAGGCGCACCGCCCAAGCGGCCTCATCGCCAAATTGGACGAGCAGAGCCCGAACCCGTTCCTCGAACTGGCGTTGGCCCTCCGGATGGGACCGAATCAGCTGCGCCAACAGGCCACCCGGTGCCGGATCCCAGGGGAAATCCGGCGTGCCCACCACTTGATCCATTCCATGCGGCAGCAACGCCAACCGAGGCTTCACTCCCTGCTCGACGAGGCGGAAGTTATTGCGAGCGGCGAGATATCCGTCGCGATGACCCACAAGGGCCTCCACCGCGAGATAGCTGACGCACTCAGGCAGATCTACCACCTGATTTAAATGGCTCCACTGACGTTCGGGATCCGATTCCAATCGCACTGCCTCCAGCGCGGGAACCCGGTCGTCTTCCCCAAACGATCGGGCCGGTGCTCCCGGAAAAGTGCGGCGGAGAAACGCCGCGTCGACTCCCTCGACAAGCACGTAGAGTCCGAGCGGGCGTCCGTTGAGCACGACACGCGCCTGGGTAACAGCGGGCGCCGGCACGCCGGCCTCGCGAAACCACGTGGTCGCCAGCGCTTCCTGCAGACGACTCGGATCTTCGACGCAATTGTTGAGATGCATCGAGCGGCGCGTCGACGGAGCGGAAACGGACGATGCCTCCTCCCAAACGACGGTCAGCCCGGGACGGCCGGAAACGGGTCGGAAGCTTCCCTTGGCCCCTTTCAATCGTACCTGCGCAGTCGGTAGATTTGTTCCATTCCAGTCCAGCCGGACGGGCACCAAATCGCGTGGGCGGGACTCGAGGTGCGCCAATGACTCCGGGGACAGGATCAGGTGAATCTCCGAAATCGTCGAAGCCCCCACCCGTACCGACGCCGCCACCCAGATCAGCAGTAAGCAGAGCCGGGACAAATCGTGGACCGTGCCGCAACCGACCTCACGTCCCCGCACCGGACGGTTGAGCCTGGATCCGGGAGTTGAAGAAGACAGAAACCACAGATTCACACAGATAAACACAGATCAATAAAACCCCGAGGCTCGATTCCAAGCCGCAATCCCCATCTCCCATCTCCCATCTCCCATCTCCGATCTCCGATCCCAGTCCGCGGCTCACTCGCTCCGCGCATGTCGGACACGAGGCTGGAGCACCACCAGGGAATTGGCACCGGGCCGTTCGTGTCCCTCGGAAGGACTGTTCATGACATTGCCGCGCACCCACAAGGTCGCCGACCCCCCTCCATCGAGATTCATCGCCTCCTCGCAGCCCAACTTTAGCATGCAGGCGGCCAGTTCAGGAAAGGTCATTCCGACCGACAACTGGCTCTGGCGTCCATCGACCTCCACCAAAAAAAACGACTCCTTGTTCCAGCCAATCGCCGTGCGGGGATGACGCATCAGAATTCCCGACCATTCCATGGCGCGTCCATTGCGAACGAGAGTCGGCCCCCCACCGATCGCCGTCCGGACTTCGGGAAGCGCGGGTGTCGACCGGGTTTCGAGCCGAAGGTGGGTCCCCTCCGCCAATCCTGAAGTCTTGACCGCCACACCGGGTCCCAGCGAGAGCACCCAGGCTCCCGGGGGAATCAACGTGTCCCCCGCCAGACGGATCGAGTGAACTCGAACGCTGAGAATCGACTCCGGACGCAGCGGCCGTCCCGCATCCGCTCCAACCGGTTTGACGACCAACTCCACGCCACCCTGAGTGCGGGTCGTGGCGCCCATTCTTTGGGTGTACAGCACCACCGCATCGGCACCGCGCGGCTCGTTCAATCCCATGGAGTGGCGCGTGCCGTCGGGAAGCACACAGGCAAAGTGCGAAATCACATTGGTGGACCTCGGTTGGCCGGAGGCATCCAACCAGAAACAGGCATGCCCCGCCGGGGCACTGATCAATTCCCCCTGGTAAATCTGCAGGTCGCGCGGATCTCCGGGCACCTGGGATTCGTTGGTGTAAAAGTCACCGTTCACCGCCGCAATGGGCGACCCGAGTTCTGGATCCAGCCGCGCAAGCTGCTCGGATACCGTGCTCATCCCGAGATGATTTGAAGCGCCCAACGTGGTGGTAAGCACTAATTCCCGATGGGTTCGGGCCCACTTGAAGACATGAATCGACCAGGGAATTCCGGAAACCTCCTCGTGTGTGTAGCTGTAACCGCGATCGGGATGTGTCGCCGTCAAAGGCGAGATCTCCTCCCGTCCACTGGCTTTCAGGTTCCCGATTTCCAGCCCAGCGGTTGCCATAAGGCACACCGCCAACATCCACCCAACCAAGAGGTTGGAGGCACGCAACGGTCCCGGAGTGTCCGGAAGTTGAAGGCCGTGGGTGGGAGTCATGAGGTCAACCAGCAAAGCAACACCAATGCCAGAACTAAAGGCGAGAACCTCATTTTCCGCCGGCCGCTGAGGCCCGTCGGATCACCATCAACGAGTTCGAGATGGGGCGTTCCTTGCCATCGCACGGGCTATTTCGGACGGATCCCCCCAGCCACAACGTGGACGAGCCACCGCCATCCAGGTTCACCCCCTCCTCACACCCGAGGGACACCAGGAAATCGCCCAACTCTTCGAGGGTCATGCCCACGGAAAGTTCCTTCTGGCGACCATCTACCTCGACGAGGAACACCGCGTTGCGATTCCACCCAACGGCGGATCGCGGATGGCGCTCGAGCATGGAGCTGAATTCGTAGGACTCTCCCCCGGGAATGCGGATTTTTTGTCGACGCCCTCCCTGAACCAGCAGGGGGCCTCCGCCGAGGGCCGTGGACACCGCGGGCAAAGCCGGAACGGTGGCAAAGGAGAGGGAGAGCAAGGAGCCCACGGGCACCGCCGGGGTTTTGCGGGACAGCGCCGGCCCCATCGAGAGCACCCAGGTTCCCGCGGCGACGGGGGTGTTCCCTGCGTCCCGCATCTCGCGCACTCTGACCCGCACGACCGCACCCGGGAGGGCGGCGAGCGGCCGAGCCGGTTCCGTCGGTTCGAGCACCCATTCGCGCCCCCCGGTGGTGCGCGTTCCGCCTCCCATGGAGGGAGTGTACAACACCACAGCGTCGACCTTTCGCTCTTCGTTCAGCCCAATCGGCTGCGCGACCCCATCCGGCCAGCTCACCTGAAATCGCGACACCACCGGCCCGGCCTGCGGATTTCCGGCGCTATCAATCCACAGCGCCACGCCGCCGTTGGGTCCGCTAACCAATTCACCCGACAAGATTTGCAACCCACGGGAGTCCCCCGCGTAAGCACGATCCCGCTGATAGAAGTCTCCATTGATCGCCGCCTCGACCTTGCCCAACGCCGTCGGCACCGCGGCGATCTGGGCTGAAAGAGTACTCAACCCTACCGCCCCGGGACCTGCGTGGCGGGATTCCAATCGCAATTCCGCCCGCTTCCGATCGATTTGGACCACGTGGATGGACCACGGAATGTCCGGGAGCCGCCGCTGACCGTAGGCAATTCCAGGGCTCACCTCGGCCAGTGGCAAAACCACCTCCTTCGCCCCCATCTGGTTCCCGGACAAAAGCGACCAAGCGAGGAGCATCGCCGCAACGGATTGCCGGAGTAGAATCGTGGGGCTCATGTCGGGGCATTTTATGGACTGCAGAACCGCTCGGAGTTCAGTGCGTATGACGGCAGGATTTCGAAACTTAGCCTCCGTGAGAAAAAACGCCAGCGGCTGGTAAAACCCTCGCATTTGACCGCCGGTAGCCGTGGTTTGGTTGCACTCCGGGACCGTTCGGAGTCCATTGGCTCAAGTGCTTTCCATCCGATTGTGGATGAGCGCGGCAGCGTCCTGGAGTGCGCGAGTCCTCTCGCGCTCTCGACTCGCGGACCCCGTTGCAGGACCAGACGCCGCGTTCTTTCGCATCCCGTTCCCAGCCAGAGCGGCAGAGGACTGCCGCACTCCGGGACCGTTCGGAGTCCATTGACTTGGATG
>JANXMD010000363.1 GCA_025354845.1 Verrucomicrobiota bacterium
ATTTTCCTTCGGCCGCCAGCTGGAGGTGATGCTCTCCGAACGGAATCCCGGAGCGACGTTTGAGGTGATTCCCGTGGCCATGACCGCGATCAACTCCCATGCCATCGTTCCCATTGCCCACGACTGCATGCGCTATGGCGGTGACTTTTGGATCGTGTACATGGGCAACAACGAGATGGAGGGACCCTTCGGGGCCAATTCCATTTTCGGACCCCGGGCTCCGCAGTACGGGTTCATTCGCGCCAACGTGGCGCTGAAGGCGACGCGCCTGGGGCAATGGCTGACCGAATTCGGTGATCGTCATCGCGGCCAGTCCGAGGAACCGGGCACCTGGGACGGCATGCGGATGTTCCTCAAGCAGCAGTTGCAGGCGCGCGATCCGCGTCGCGAGGTGGTTCACGACCATTTCCGACGCAATCTGCGGGCGATCCTGGATGCCGGCGCGAAGGCCGGCGCGGTGCCCATTGTCTGCACGGTGGCGGGAAACCTGAAGGACTGCCCCCCCTTTGCGTCGCTCTCCGGAACAGGGGTCGCGGATCCATCCCGATGGCAATCCCAATTCGCCGAAGCCGTGAAAGCCCAATCGGCGTCGCAGTGGGAGGTTGCCAACCGGCTGCTCGACGGATTAACCCGCGAGGACCCGGATCATGCCGAGGCCCATTTCCGCCGCGGATTGGGTCTTTGGGAAACCGGCGACACCGCCGGCGCCCGAGCCGCTTGGGACCGGGCGCGCGACACCGATGCTCTGCCCTTTCGGACCGATTCCGCGCTAAACACCGTGATCCGCGAGGAAGCCCGCGCCCGCGCCGCTTCGGGAGTTCAATTCGTGGACATCGAAGCGGAGCTTGCCAAGTCCAGCCCCGGCAATTCTCCGGGTAGCGAATACTTCTTCGATCACGTTCACTTCACTCTCGAGGGCAATCGCCGGGTGGCCACGCTCCTGGGCGACGCCCTCCAAGGTCTTTTGCCGGCGACCGCCCGCAGCAGCGCGAAACCCGCATGGATTCCAGCGGAACAAGGCTACGGCCTTCTCGCACTCACCGACTGGAATCGACTGACCATGGAAGAAACCATGCTGCAGCGGCTCGCGGACGCCCCGTTCACCAACCAGATGAACCATCCTGAACGCGAGAAGCGTCGGGTCGCGACGATCGTGCAGCTGCGCGCGCGGCTTAAGTCCGCCTCGCCCGATGCCGCGCGGGCGGTTTGCGATGCCGCGATTCAGCGCCGTCCCAACGATCCGCGACTCCGCGAAAACCGCGCCGAGTTTCTTGAAGCCACCGGATCGGCCGAGGCCGCGGTCGACGATTGGAAGAAGGTGTCCGAGTTGCTGCCGCACCACTATCTCGGGTTCTTTCAGACGGGTCGCGTGCTCGCCAAACTGAAGCAGGATTCGGCCGCGCTGGACCAACTCCACGAGGCGATTGTTCGCCGTCCCGACCTCGCCGAGGCATGGCTCGAGAGCGCCCAGATTCACCGCCGAACCAAGGAATGGGCGCCCGCCCAGCGGGAGGCCGAGGAGGCCCGCCGGCTCCGACCTTCGGATCCGCGCCCGCTGTTGCTTCTGGCTAATATTTTCGGCGGGCAGAATCGCATGAAGGAAGCGACCGCCATGCTCCGCGAAGCGGTCCGGCTGCGACCCAACCATTGGGAGGCCCACTATTACCTCGGTGTGGAAATGGCATCACAGGGTTCAATCGGGGACGCGCAGCGGGAGTTTGATCAGGTGGTCCGCCTGCGGCCCGACTTCGCTCCGGGCCATTTCAACTTGGCCATCTGTCTGGCCAAGCTCGGCCTCCTGGACCCGGCCACGACGGAGTTCAAAGAAACCCTTCGTCTCGATCCGCAGCACGCGCAGGCCCGCGTGTACCTGGAGCGTCTGGAACAAAGCCGCAATTTCCCCAGCACCTCCCGCCCGCCAGGCTCCAAGCTTTGAACCTCAATCCGGTAGTTGAAGTTGAAAGAGAGTGAAACCACAAAGGACACAGATAAACACAGATCCGAATGATGGTATCCGAGAGAGCTGGCGAACATCCAGGAGGTGCGATTCTTGAGTAACGACTCCCCGGTTTTTCTCCTTCAGCATCTGAGTTTATCTGTGTCCATCTGTGGTTGAAACCGCCGTTGCTGCGCCGAAAATGCGGGCGTGCAACACCGCCGGGTCGCGAACCGCACCGGAGTACAGATTGGTTCCGACCAGCAGCTCGGGAAGACTTTGCAATTTTGTGAGCCGGTACTGGGTCTCATAGATGCCGAGAGCGGTTCGGATCAATCCATCGATCTCCGGCGACGCCTGGGCCTGACGAAAGGCGACCTCGCCGGCCAGTTCAATCGCCTTCGCCTCGGCGACAGGTGCTGCCGGAACCGTCGGCTGCGAAAACACCCAGTCGTCAAACTCGCGCAACTTCGACGGAGCGGCCTTCCACAACGCCAGTCCGATTCGCGCCAATCCGCAGGCCCCGAAATGCTCGGGAATCGGCCGCTTCAAAAGAGGGTTGCAGTCCATCTCCAACGGAACGGGCAGACTCACCACCGCCACCCGGTTCGACGAGTGATCCAACACCTCCGTCAATACCGGATGCATGGCCCGACAGTGCTTGCAGGTGTAGTCAAAGAGGTGGAGTACGAGTTGGGGTGCGGAAGGATCGCCAAGGACCGGAACCTCGCCGATTGCGAGGGTCACGCCGGAAATCGGAAGCGTCCAGGTTCGAGCCGGCACGGCGCTCGCGGACGACGACGCCTGGGGCACCCGGCTTACCGAGGTCGGCGAATTCGTCATCGAGGTCCCCGCAGTGGATGGAGAACGTTGCTCGCCGCCCCCCTGTCCCAGTCCGAGCACCGCGACGGCGACGACAGCCGACAGTGCGGACAGCGGAAGACTCCGGAGCCAGTTCGTCGCACCGGAAGTGCGCCACACGGCAATCGCACAAACCGCGATTCCGCTCAGGTGAGTCACCAAGCACCACGGGCAGAACGCATGGATCAAGTGGAGTTGAACAAAGGCAAACCAAGCGGCGCCGCCCAGCAACCCGCCCAGAAGCAGGACAAAAAAGGGGGACGGAATCCAGCGACCCTTCGGATCCACCGTTCGTGACATCCCGGGAAACGCCAGCAGGCAAAACTGAATCAGATACAGTGGCAGCGCCAACGCGGCGACGGGAATGCCGTGCCACCGACTCCACGCACTAGCCAGCACGGATCCACAGCCGGAATCGATGCCACAGCCCGCCGCACTCCCGCCCGTGAGCGACAGAGTGAGCAGATAGCCACCCAATGCCAGCGGCACCAACGCTGCAACCGCAAGCCATCCCGGAACCGGTGCCGGATAGACTTCAAGCGAACGAGGACTTGGAGAACGCTTCATCGGGAAATTAAGGATTCGGGACCAACAAACCATCCGCGCGAATTTGAACCAAGCCGTTGGTCACAGCAATCGGCGTGCGAGTGAGCGCCCCGCCCGGCCAGCGAACCTCCAGCACGGGTGAGGCTCCAGTTGGCGGCACGAAAAGCATCACGAAACTATCC
>JANXMD010000369.1 GCA_025354845.1 Verrucomicrobiota bacterium
GAAATACGGCGTGGCGTCGGTGTGCATCAAGCCCTACGCCGTGAAACAGGCCGCCGAGCTCTTGAAGGATTCCGGCGTGCTGGTGGGGGCGGTGATCGGCTTCCCACACGGCAACAGCGCCACCGAATCCAAGCGCTACGAAACCGAACTCGCCTGCCGGGACGGCGCGGCCGAGATCGACATGGTGATCAACCTCGGCAAGGCCCTCTCCGGCGATTGGGACTACGTGGAAGCCGATGTCCGCGCTGTCTGCGACGAAGCCCGCAAACATGGGGCGAAAGTGAAGGTCATTTTCGAGAACGACTACCTCACCCAGGGCGGGGCGGGGCTCGATTCGGACGGATTTAAGAGGCGCCTGTGCGAACTTTGCGAACGGGCCGGAGCCGCGTGGGTGAAGACCTCTTCCGGTTACGGCTTCGTGAAACAGGCCGACGGTAGCTACAACTACAAAGGGGCGACCGAACACGACCTCGCCCTCATGCGCGCGAGCGTGTCTCCTGCCGTGCAGGTGAAAGCCGCGGGCGGAGTGCGGGACCTGGACGGACTAATCCGCGTCCGCGATCTCGGCGGCTCCCGCTGTGGCGCCACTGCCACCGCCGCGATGATGGACGAGTACCGCCGCCGCGAAGCCGCCGAAAACGCAGGAGGTCCAGTCTCCACCAGCTTCGGAAAAATCGGCTCCGGAGGCTACTAACGGTCATCTCCGATCTTCGAACTGCGATCTCCGATCTCCGAAATCCGATCTCCGATAAATGCACCCCAGCCGCTTCTTCCGCTACTGCCCCCGCTGTGGACGCGCCCAAACGCCGCCGGAGGGAACCGCGCCCTTCTTGTGCAGCGGATGCGGCTTCCGATACTACTTCAATGCGGGCGCCGCGGTGGCTGCATTCGTCACCCGTCCGGATGGAAAGTGGTTGTTCATCCGCCGTGCCAAAGATCCGGGAATGGGACTCCTCGCTCCGCCCGGAGGATTTGTCGACATCGGCGAGTCCGCCGAAGCCGCGGTCGAACGGGAACTGAAGGAAGAAGTGGGAGTGCAACTGCAAGGCGTGCAGTTCCTCTGCTCGCATTCCAACTTCTATCCGTACGGCGGTATCACCTATCCCACGCTCGATCTCTTCTTCACCGCAACCCTCGCCCCGGGATCCAACGCGGAAGCCCTCGATGAAGTGGCGAGCCTCGGCTGGTACTCCGCATCGGAAGTGGGCGCTGCGGACCTCGCCTTCGATTCCATGCGTGCCGCCTGGAACTTGTTGTGTGAACGCCTAAGCCGCCCCGCGGACCACCAGGCACCGCGAGCCCCCTCGTAACCCGTAGTCCTCGGCAAGTCGGAAAGTCAGGGCAGTCGCTCGTGGAGGTCGTGCTGCAAGAGCCCGTCCACACCCGCAAATACCGACGTTCGCACCGCCTTTCCCAATTCGGCCAGGTGGGGAAAGGGAAGAATACATTCTCGGCCAATCCACTCGGCGAGAAGCGGTCGATTCGAATCCGTCGATGCATCGCGCGCCGTGGGCGGCGGGGCCACCAGCACCACCTGAGCACGCGGTCGGACGCCCGGAGGAAGCGACTCCATGGCCATCCGCGATTGGCCCACCGCACCCAGGCGATTCGGACACACAATCCACGGTCGGGCGTCGAGGGCCAGAATGAGATCGCGGGCATCGAATCCCTCCCCGATTGGGCTGAGCAAGCCGCCCGCCCCTTCCACCAGCAGGAGATCGCAGGTCCGCGCCGAGGCTCGAAGGAAGCGGAGCATGGCCGCCTTCTTCAGGGGGCGTCCGACCGCCCGGGCGGCGAGAACCGGGGCCACCGGTTTTCGAAAATGCCAGGGGTTGATGGCCTCAAGCGGCACCTGACCACCCTGGGCCTCAAACAACGTCTGGGCGTCCTCCCTACCTCCCGAACACACCGGCTTTACCGCGCGCACCGCGACACCTCGATGACGCAAATAACGCGTGAGCGCAGCCGTAAAGACCGTTTTGCCAACGTCGGTATCCGTCCCCGTGATGAACCAAATTGCAGACACAACGACGTGGAGGCTATGCAGTTTGCGGTGCCGTGCCCACCAACGAAATAGGGGGCGTCCGAACCCTTCATTCTCCAACGCTCGGGTCGGCCGCGGTGGTGTGGCTTGGCAGATCCAAGAAGTTTCACGAGCGAAAGCGGGGGACATCCCGCACACAACGACGCCTTCGCGATTTCAGTGGGTCCCCTTGGTTCGTGAAAATCCGTGAAATTCGTGTCTCGCCTTTCCGGTCCGGCCATGGTTTGAAGAGCAGGCCAGCGCGCACCGGTAGCTCAATTGGATAGAGCTTCTGACTTCGG
>JANXMD010000397.1 GCA_025354845.1 Verrucomicrobiota bacterium
GGCCGAGCCCGGGTTCACCAACCCGCTGGCGCCCCGTTCGCCGCAATTTCCTGGGAAGGCGAAGCGAGTGATCCATCTGTTCATGAACGGCGGGCCCTCCCACGTCGACACCTTCGATCGGAAGCCCTCGCTGGACAAATATCACGGCAAGGAGATTCCGGTGCATTTTGCCACCGAGCGTAAGACCGGTGCCGCGTGGAGGTCGCCGTTTTCCTGGAAGCGCTACGGTCAAAGCGGCCTGGAGATCAGTGAACTGTTCCAGCATACCGCGCAGCATGCGGACGACCTTTGCGTCATCCGTTCCATGCAGGCCGACGTGCCGAATCATGAACCCTCGCTGCTGCTCATGAACTGCGGCGAGGCGCGACTTCCTCGGCCGAGCATGGGTTCGTGGGTGACCTACGGATTGGGTACCGAGAATCAGAATCTTCCCGGGTTTATTGCCATGTGCCCGGGCGGTTATCCGATCCAGGAATCCCAGAACTGGCAGTCCGGATTCCTTCCCGGCGTGTACCAGGGCACGTACATCAATTCCGAGCACACCGATCTCGAGAAGCTGATCGAGAACATCACGAACCACCACACCACGCGTCCCGAGCAGCGTGCACAGCTCGATCTGCTGCAGCAGTTGAACGAACAGCATCGCAAGGCCCGCGCGCGCGATGCGCAGATCGATGCCCGGATCCAAAGCTTCGAATTGGCGTACCGCATGCAAATGGATGCGGCGGACGCCTTCGACATCCACCGCGAGCCGGAGCACGTCCGTCAGCGCTACGGGGACAGCATCCAAGCCCGGCAGATTCTTATCGCCCGCCGGCTCCTCGAGCGGGGCGTACGGTTTGTCCAGGTGTGGCACGGGGCTGGTCAGCCCTGGGACAATCACGACGACCTCGAGACCAACCACCGCCGTCTGGCCGGCCAGTGCGACCGGGCGATCGGGGCGTTGCTGACCGATCTCAAGGAGCGGGGGATGCTGGAGGATACCCTGGTCATCTGGGGCGGTGAATTTGGACGGACTCCCACCGTGGAGCTTCCAACTCCCGGGGCCAACGCCGGCAAGCAGAATGGCCGGGACCACAACAATCACGGGTTCTCGATGTGGCTCGCCGGCGGCGGCGTACGGGGAGGGCATGTCCATGGCGCCACCGACGAGTTCGGATTTGCGGCCGCCGAGGACAAGGTTCACGTGCACGATCTGCACGCGACGCTGCTTCACCTGCTCGGGTTTGATCACGAGCGGTTCACCTTCCGCAACGCGGGACGCGACTACCGGCTCACCGATCTGGTGGGTCGTTTGGTGCCTGGAATCCTTGCCTGATCCTCGTCCGGGAGGGGTCCCGGCCTAGGGCAGCACCCTCACCCGATAGAACCGGGTCGCAAGCGTTTCGCGGGAATCCACTGAAGTCAGGGTAACCGACGATGCGGTTTGGACCTCGCCGACGGCGCTCCACGCGGGGTTTGAGAGATCAGTCGCGGATTCCATTTGGTACCGCTGTCCCGGGATGGTTGACCACGACAGGTTGGCAAGTCCGGCCTGGACCTGAATGGCAAACACCACCGGGGGTGGGATCGAATTGGTCGCACCGGGCGTCGCGATGGAGAGGGCTGCGATGAGATCACCACCATCCGGAATTCGTCCTTCGCTGACGTCCGCCGATTGAGGTCCGTAGACAATTTCGTCCAAGGCGTGTCCTTCAGGAGAGAACACTCCGAGGTAGCCTCCCGCTGAGGTTAGTTTGAAGCTGGTGTGCAACGCGCCGGATCCGGTGTTCAACGTTGGCTTCTTGTCCGCCCAGACCAGTAGGCGGCCCATTGCCGGCAGGGTGTATCCTACCGGAATGACAAACTGACGTGAGTCGTTGGTGCTAACCGTCAAATAGCAGCCGCCTAGAAGAGCAGGCGTGGTACCGAGGTTGATTAACTCGAACCAGTCCTTGAACGCATTATCGAGGGGATCGCGCAGGGTGGAATCGTTTCGTGCCATCCACTCGTTGATCCGAACCTTCAAGCCTGCCGAGGCACCGGAGTTGGAAGACACAGGAGTGGCCCGTGTGAGCACCCGCCGATCTCCAGGAGCGCCGTCCGGGAGACTTCCGAATGAGGCGTCTGGGCCCGGATTTGAGTAGTGGAAAACGTCGAGCACCGCCACCTGGGCTCCCGTGCCCTGGGTCAGGATCAGAACGCCAGTGCTGGTTGTGGGAACGAAGCTGGCGTGGGGTTCGGCGGCGGTGGTCTGTTCGATGCGGCCGTCGAGCCAGACGAGCAGGAAACCGCCCGCGGGGACGGTCGCGGTCGCGGGAAACTTCCAACGGATCAACTGGTCCGCGGTGTCGGAGAGGAAGAGGTTGGTCAGCACGGCGCGCGTGGCTCCCGCATTGAACAACTCGACCCAGGCGCCGCGGTTGCCGGTTCGATCGGTGTTTCCCGAACGGTTGTCGATAACGAGTTCGTTGAGCCGCAGATCCGGCCACGATGGCGCCACAGCGCTGCGCAGGTTGACCTGACCCGGTGTGGCGACGGCGGCTGGTAGCGCTCCCGGAGGGACGGTGGCGGCAGTCCATCCAGCGGGACGATCGTGTGCCGGACCTGTAGTCACGCGCTGCAGCGAAGCGCCGAGCGTCAGCGCGGCAGGCCAGGGAGCTGAGGTATCGTAGGTTAGCGTGTCGATGAGTTGATCCGTGGCGGGAGGGATGCCGGGCTTCACGAGTCGGAGCGTTTCCCCAACCGGGTTCAATCGCCCAGGGTACGTGGCAAGCGGGACGATGAGCGGCGAGAAGGTATCCGCAAAGGTGAAGGCATCCTCGACCACGACGCCAAACCCGCCCGCAGCCAGGGTTGTGCCCGGCGGGAAGGTCAATCCCACCCCATCCAGGCGCCAGCCGGAGAGATCGAAGGCCGAGGCAGAACGATTTGCGAGTTCGACGAATCCGGAACCGGGCACGGCGGGCAGGGGCAGGATCTCGTTCAGGACGACTTGCCCGACCGGATCCGGAGCCGCGCCGGTGTACTCGATGTGAATCGACGCGCCGCTCTGCGGAACGACCTTTCCGTTGACGTCCAATCCGGAGAGTTGAAACGCGTTGGTGCCAGGGGCGAGAACCACCCGGGCCGTCCAGTTGGACAGGGTGTTCCAGGTGACGTTGATCGGGTTGCCGTTCAACGTGATGGTTCGTGCCGCGAGAGGAGCGGTACCCGTCAGGTTGAAGGAGCTGCTCGTGCTGGAAAAATCGACGCCCCCATTCGAAACGAAGGCGAACGGAGCCGTCCTGTTGGTGACGAGGCCGAGTAGGTAGGTCCGCCGGGTTGCCAGGTAGGATTTGATGCTGGTACCCGCACCGATTCCGGTGGCGCCGGCGGCGCGCATGCCATTGTATCTCGCGTCGATGATCGGGTTGCTGCGTTCCGCGAGCAGGGGCCCGTTGGCTGCCTCCTGGACAATCTGCCAGAAGAGCCGGGCGAAGGGCGGATGGGTGTTGACGGGTCCAACATTGCGCCCGCCGATGTTGTCCATCTGACTTCGCGGATCCGCAGACGCAAACGCAAAATCAATGTCCCAAATCATCAGCTTCCACGGTCCGTGCTGCGGCTTGTAGGCATACATGTTTTGGCCGCCGCCGTAGCTGTAGCTGTCGTTGTTTCCTACCAGATGTTCGACGATGTGGGTCCGGAACCAGTTCTCGACATCCGTCGCGTGGGTCAGCGTCTTCGTGTACGGATCTCCAGTGGCCGTGGTGTTTACCGCCTCAACCAGCGAGTAGAGATTGGTGTAGTTGTTGGGATCGTCGCCGTAGGCCCGCAACGGCCAGGTCCAGCGATACCGCTCCTTCTTCTTGATCGTGGCGCCGCTGCCCACCTGCGTGGTGTTGTAGCGGCTCAAATCGGCCCCCATCGAGGAGAAGTTCGCCCCCGCGGCATCGAACTCAAACCAGAGCTGGATTTTGTGCACCTCGCCACCCGCGTCGTCGGGGAACCATTGGGCGACCATCTCCTTGCCCGGTTGCTGTGCGTCATCGTAGGTGATGCCCCGACGCGTACCGTTCACATACAGCAACACCGGACGACGGTGGCAGGCGGGAAGACCCATCTGTTCGGCGATCCAGTAAGCCTGCTGCTCACCCTGACAGGTCCCATCCCCGCCGCCATTGCCGGGCTGTAGCAGTTCCATCTCCTGTTCGCCGAGGAAGGAATCGTCGGCCGGGAATAACAATAGATAGTCGCAGTTCGAACCGGTCGGAGTGTTGAATCCGGGAGCATGATACGGACTCCCGCTGTACTCGCCACCGGAGTTGTAGATCACGCGGCTGTTGCCGTACGCCACAGTAACGTCCAGCGGCTCGTTACTCAGCTTCTCTCGCTTGCTCCACCGGGTGAACGTGCTTTGAGTCATCCACACGTGGTATCCCCCTAGGGCTCCGACCACGTTGGTGTCTCCCCAGCGGATCAGGCACTCGCGGACCGGTGCGTCGGCGGGAAAGCGGCTCACCGCGCCGGCAGCGCCCGCGTCGGAGGCCAGAAGGTGATACGCCACCATCGTTCCGGGGGTCTGTCCTGGAATCAGCGCGGAGTAGAGCCCGCCGCCGTGGTGACTCATCATCACCTCGTTGGTGGCTCCGCTCGGATCGATACGCCAACGAAGCAGCAGTTGGTTGAGGCCATTGGCGGAGTCGGCGTGAGCCACGATGCGCACCGCCTCCCGGGACTGGGGCAACACCGGCTCGTGACGGACTCCGGAAAGTGCGGGAGCGGGATCGGGAATCCGCCGGGAATTGGGGGCACCCGGTGTTCCGAGGTTTCGAGTCGCCAGGGAATTTCCAGAGGCCTCCATCCAATTGCCATGCAATCGGAGCAGGATGTTCGGCGTGCCCCGCAACCAGCGAACCCGGGCCCGCAGGGTGGTGGGATCGGTCTTGGTTTTCGACGGCTGGGCGGTGAGCGGTACGCGAATTCGATTCGGACCGGTCGTGCCGGCGCCCGTTGCCCGTACGTGAAGGGACTGGGCGCTTTGATACCCTTCGGTGGTCTCCAGCGTGGTGGCGCTGTGGTTTCCCTGAAAGGTCCAGGTGTTGGTACCGGATTCAAACCCGGCATTTGCGATCAGGTTGGTTTTCCCGGTGGACAGCACCTCCACCTGGTCGATCAGGCACTCGCCCGCACCGTAGAGGAGAATCTCGAGCGCGTTGGGTGCGTCGTTTGCGCCGTTATCCACGACGCCTCTCGATTCAATGACGACCCAGGGCGATTTGCCCGATTCGTCACTGTCTGCCCACGATGAGGCCTCGTTTCGGTCGCGCCGCGGATGAGTGAGTTCCAGACTGCTTCCTCCGCCATCGCTCCAGCGACCCCAACGTCCACCGGTGCCGTAGGTCACGTCTTCCACTCTCACCCACACCGTGTTGGTCGAACGCTTGCCGCCGGCGCTGGTTTCAATCACCGAAACCGGCTTCAGGAGGGTTACGGTATCGCCTGAATGCGACAGCGACCCGGAGAAGGACGCAAGGATGGCCTCCGGCTTCAGGTCTGGGTGGGTGGCCAGCAACTGGTCTGGATTCCGCGCCACCACACCAAAACCTCCGGCGGCCAGCCGGGTGTTTTCGGGAAGCGTCGCCTGGATACCACCACCCACTTGCCACCCTGAGAGGTCGGCCGGCTGATCACCCGGATTATACAATTCGACGAACTGATCGTCCGGATTGCTGCCCGGAGTGTGGTACATCACCTCGTTCACCACGACGGGAGGTTCCAGCGCCGCGTCATTGATCGAACCGGGGGTTGGTGAGTGCAAACGACGCCATCGTGAACCGCCGTCCGGCGAACGTCCCCAGGCCACCCCGGGTTCGAGAGGATCGTAACGCAGGCAATCGAGCACCGGACCGTCGGCACTCGCACGGAGGCAAAGGGTTCCGCCACGGAAATCCGGTGAGAAGCCCAGTTCCGAGGAGGTGAAGGAACGACGTTCTCCGGGGGACAGAGTGGTTCCCGATGGAAAGACGAGACGGTCGGAAGACGTGCGGTCGGTGAGGGCCATGCCCGTCAG
>JANXMD010000405.1 GCA_025354845.1 Verrucomicrobiota bacterium
GATGACGTAGTCGCGATAGCGCCAGGCGTGGTCCCGGATGCGGTCGTACTCGAAGCCCTGGCTCTCGCCGAAGCGTACCACGTCCAACCAGTGACGGGCCCAACGTTCGCCGTAGTGCGGTGAGGCGAGGAGCCGGTCGATGCAGCGGGCGATCGCCCCGGTTTTGCGGTCGGATTCGAACTCGGAGAGTTCCTGTGGCGTGGGGGGGAGTCCAATGAGATCGAAGCTCAGCCGTCGTAGCAAGGTGGTCCGGTCCGCGGCTGGCGCCTGGTTGAGGCCGACAGCCCGGAGCTTTTCCAGCACGAACGCATCCACGGGGTGCCTGGGTTTCCCCGGGGTTTGAGGGTGGGAGGGAACGGCCGGATGGGTCAGCGGTTGAAAGGCCCAGAAGGCAGTCGAATTCGTTTCCGTCGCCTGAACTGCCAATCCAAGGACCGCGCCCAGCAGCCAGCCCAGCCAGCCGAATGCGTACTGCATCCAGGCTCGACCAGCTTGTCGGCTCGTGCGGGGAATCACGGGCCGAGTGTGGATTCCGCGAGCCGAGTCTGGCCATCGGAAAAGACGCGGATTCCGGGTTTGCGCAGGAGGGATCACCCGCGGTTGCGGACGCCGACTTGATCCCAGTGGCAAGCGCTGTCGTTCGCAGAGGTCTTACGGCTCCGGGTTCTACCCCGTGGTTGAATCGTGTGGATTGAGTGAATCCTGATGAGTGAGCCAAAGTGATTCGGTGGTTGCGGTGGACCATTCCCATACCGTCGTCGATGAGGCGATGGGTCACCTTTCGACTCGAGCCCGTTCGGTGATCGGTGATGCCGCGGGCTGGGATCCCGGGGCATGAGCTTTGTCGCAAAGTCGTCGCAGCGCGGATTCCACGGCTTGGATGGTCGAATCAGGTGTGCTGGTTCCGGCGGTGATTCCGACCGTATCGAGACCCCAAAACCACTCCTCACGGAGATCTCCCGCAGTGGTCACGTGATGGACTCGGGAGCATCCGCGCAGGCAGGTCTGGACCAACTCGCGAGTGTTGTTGCTGTGAGCCCCGCCGATGACAATCACCACGTCACACCGGTTGGCCAAGGTCTCCGCAGCGGATTGACGCTGGCGCGTTGGCTGGCAGACCGTGTTGCGGAACTGAATCTGGGCCGAAGGGAAGTGCTGTTGGAGCGATAAAACCAATTCCTGGCACCGACTCACCGGCTGGGTGGTTTGCGAGACGATCCCAAAGGCCAGTCGGGGCTTCAGCGCTCGAATGTCTTCCAGGCTCAAGATCACGTCGGCCTCGGGGAAATCCCCGATCAAGCCCAGGACTTCGGTGTGGTTCCGTTGTCCGATGACCACGGGATGGAATCCCTGCGCCACCAATCCCGCGAGTGCCTTATGGGCGACTTGTACTAGGGGACAGGTGGCATCAAGGAGACGACGTCCTTGCGCACGAACCTCGGCACGTCGCCGGTCGCTCGCGCCGTGAGCGGTGATCATCACCGTGTGGGTCGTCGCCGCCTCCAGATTCGGTTCAAATCGCGTCCCGAGAGACCGTAGGTCGTCGAGGACCGTCGAATTATGAACCAAGTCCCCCAGGACGGTGAGGGGTTGCTGCATCGCCTCGGTGCGGGCCAGTTGAATGGCATCGCGGACGCCGAAGCACATGCCTAAATGTTCTGCGCGAAGAAGGATCATGGTGAAGATACTTTGTGGTGCAAAGTGATTGCTCGCAATGAGAGTCGTGAAGGGTGAAACCGTTCAAAGTCTGCGGATGAAACCTGAGTCTACGGTCTGGGACGGTGCTGGCGGACGATTTCCTCCAGGAGTCGGATATGCTGGGCGAACGCCTCGCGGCCCTGTCGCGTGAGGGAGCAGGTGGTCAGTGGGCGTCGATCGTGAAACGACTTGGTGACCGCGAGGAAGCCGGCCTCCTGGAGCGTACGAAGATGCGAGTTCAGGTTGCCGTCAGTCATCGCCACGGCGGCCTTGAGGTCCGTGAACGACAACTCATCGGTGGCCGCGAGCACGGCGAAAATGGCCAGACGACCCTTCTCGTGCACCGTCCGGTCGAGTTGGGAAATCGGATCCGGCTTCACGTCGTGGCGGGCGACTGCGTGATCCGCAGATACAACCCGTAGGCGAGATGGATGCCTCCGAAGCCCAGGCCCATCATGGCGTTTGCG
>JANXMD010000468.1 GCA_025354845.1 Verrucomicrobiota bacterium
GTCATGTCGTTGCTTCCGTATGCGACCACTCCGGGAGAGGGAATGGTTCCGGTCGCCCTACGGGCTCCCTCCACCATTCCCTCTCCCGACACCTCGTAGCGTATTGCCCCTCTCCCTTGAGGTCACGAACTCAGAAACGGCGGGCTGTGAAATGGTACCGAAAGTCAGCCGATCAGGGCAACGCTTCCGCTCAGTTCAGCCTCGCCGGGGCTTACGTTAACGGCCGAGGCGTGGAGAAGGACTACGCCGAGGCTGTGAAGTGGTATCGAAAGTCAGCCGATCAGGGGAACGCTTCCGCTCAGCTCGGCCTCGGCATGGCTTACGATAACGGCCAAGGCGTGGACAGGGACTACGCCGAAGCGGTGAAGTGGTACCGAAAGTTAGCCCTTCAGACCACCTTCGATTGGGTCATCGATTGGAATAGCGGTCGAGGCGTGGAGAAGAACGACGCCGAGGCCGTGAAGTGGTATCAAATGTCAGCCGATCAGGGGATCGCTTTAGCTCAGTTCAACCTCGGCAATGCGTACAATAGCGGTCGAGGCGTGGAGAAGGACTACGCCGAGGCCGTGAAGTGGTATCAAATGTCAGCCCTTCGGGGGAACGATTTAGCTCAGTTCAGCCTCGCCGTGGCTTACTTTACCGGCGGAGGCGTGGAGAAGGACTACGCCGAGGCTGTGACGTGGTATCGAAAGTCAGCTGATCAGGGAAATGCTTTAGCTCAGTTCAACCTCGGCGTGGCTTACGCTAACGGTCTAGGTGTGGAGAAGGACTACGCCGAGGCTGTGAAGTGGTATCGAAAGTCAGCCGATCAGGGGATCGCTTTCGCTCAGTTCAGCCTCGCCGGGGCTTACGCTAACGGTCAAGGCGTGGAGAAGGACGCCGCCGAGGCCTATGCTTGGTTCAATTTGGTCGCTAAAACGAACAAGCGCGCCGCCGAAAACCGAGATGCTTTACAGAAGAAAATGTCCCCGGAACAAGTTGGCGCCGCTCAAAAGCGTACCGAGGAATTGCGCGCTCTACTCGACGCAAAAGCCAAGGGAAGGCGTGGAAACTAATCACGCCCGAGCATGCGATCGGGGATTGCTCCGGCGCCCCGCACGAGGCGCGAAACCGCCCGGGAATGGGGTGTAGCGGGGAGACACCGATCAAGACGCCGCCACGTCCGATGGGGTCAGTCCTCACTTTTGACAAAAGTGTCGTCAGTTTCTGGTCTGTTGGACGCGCCACAGCACCCAACTTCACCACTACGCACCGGGGGCGGAGGGAGCCGGCAGGTGGAGCGCCGTCGGCGCGTCATCGTTGTAGGACCGAAATGGATGCAATGCGCCAGCTCCGTCAGGGGCGACATCATCGGGTGAAAGCCATTATCCATTCCTGACCATGCCGCCCCGCTGGGGCTCGAACGGATGGGGGTTGGCGGGGCTACAACGATGCCACCCCTCCCGGGGCTCTGATGCCGTAGGGTTGGCGAATGCCACATGCACCATTCGGGGCACTCATTAATGCGCGGAGCCTACGGGTCAGTCCCACATCATCACCTGCATCGATCTGCCCCAAATGTCGCAGCAAAGATGCCTTTAGCGTGCGGCGTCAACGTGGATGACAATTCGAGACACTGCGCCTAGGATTTCGATCCGTGAAAGCTTCGGAACGTGCCGAGTTGTTGCGATGTCTTCAGAAGCGGTTTGAAGCGCATCCTCGGCGTCATGCCGGCATTGCCTGGGAGGCGGTGAGGTGTCGGCTGGAGGCCCAGCCGAAGATCCTGGAGTTGCTCGCCCGCATGGAATCCACCGGTGGCGAACCGGACGTCATCGGGCAGGACCCGGTCACCGGCCGATTCCTCTACTGTGATTGCGCCCCCGAGAGTCCGGCCGGGCGTCGCAGTCTGTGCTACGACCAGGCGGCGCTGGATTCCCGAAAGGAGCACCGGCCGGAAGGCAGCGCCGGCGGCCTCGCGGAATCCATGGGCATCGAGATGCTCAACGAGGATCAGTACCGCGCCCTTCAGCAGATCGGGGAATTCGATCTCAAGACCTCCAGCTGGCTCGCGACGCCAGCGGAGGTGCGTTCACTTGGAGGCGCGCTCTTTGGCGATCGCCGGTTTGGTCGCGTGTTCGTCTATCACAACGGTGCCCAATCCTATTACGCCGGGCGCGGTTTTCGTGGACGAGTGTTGGCGTAGGGAAAAACTGGGTCTGGAAAATGTTCTGAATCGCCCCCGACAAAACCTCCCGGTCCTCGTCTTTGACCTCGACGGAACGTTGAGCGATCCCGCGGTGGGGATCCGGCGTTCGCTGAATCACGCTTTGGAGGCGCATGGGTTTTCCGCCATCCCCGACGCCTCGGTGACCCGATTCATCGGTCCACCCTTGGACGTGGCATTTCGCTCCCTTCTGGGCGAGCCGTCACCGGAAGCGGTCTCCCGCCTCGTGGCCACTTACCGGGAGCGTTATGCGGAGGTGGGATTCGCAGAAAACGTGCTCTATCCGGGAATCCCCGAGGCGCTGGCGGCGCTGGGTGAGCGGGGACACCGCCTCGGTGTGTGCACCTCAAAGCGAATCGACTTCGCCGAGAAGATCCTGGAGCGATTCGGGCTGCGATCCCGATTCGAGTTCGTCAGCGGCGGCGATGTGGGCGTGTCGAAGGGACGTCAGCTTGAGGGCCTGCTGGTGGATGGCGACATCGGTGGCGACGCCGTGATGATTGGTGATCGAGCGGTCGATGTGGTGGCGGCGAAGGCCAACCGGCTGGCGTCAGTGGGTGTCCTGTGGGGACATGGATCGCGGGAG
>JANXMD010000614.1 GCA_025354845.1 Verrucomicrobiota bacterium
GTCACCTTGCGCGGACATGAGTTCGAGGTCTGGGACGCGGTCTTCACCCCCGACGGCTCGCGCCTGATCACGGCTAGCAAGGACAAGTCGATCCGCGTCTGGCCGGTGCCGACCGTGGCGCCTGTTTCCCCTGCCGCCGCCTCGCTCCCCGCCGCGGCGGCCGATCCCTCCGGCTGGGTCTGGGATCCGGCGCTAGGGCGGCGGCCCAATCGGGTTTCCATGCCCGACGAGTGGGAGCAAGTGGCGCTCTCGCGCAACGGCAGCCAACTTCTGCTGCTCCACGGGAATGGCCAATGGTCTGTCTCGGATCCGGTGACCGGGCGGCTCCAAAACGTTGGCGAATGGCACGGAATCGACGCGGGAATCAACAACGCGGCCGTTGCGAATGACGGCCGGCGGGTGGCCTTTGGCAAGGACGGCGAACTCGTGGTATTCGGCGACACGGCCGCCCTTGAGCCGCTCGTTCGCCTGCCCGAAGGCCCTCGGATCACGGGCCATGCTCAAGACGTGCTGTGCTTCGCGCCGGACGGCCGCCACGTGGTGTTCGCCACCGCCGGCGACGTCGTGCGCCTCGTCGATTCCACCACCGGCGCCGTTGAAACTCTGTTCGAGGCGAACGGGCGACGGGTCTATTCCGTAAGCGTCTCCC
Source organism: Verrucomicrobiota bacterium (assembly GCA_025354845.1). GTDB lineage: Bacteria > Verrucomicrobiota > Verrucomicrobiia > Limisphaerales > UBA9464 > CAIVQB01. Next base: position 650 of record JANXMD010000614.1, read on the forward strand.
CCGACGGCCGACGGGTCGCGGCCGGATACTCCGGGGCGCTGGTGCAATGGCGGGATCGCACGTCTCCGGAGATTCATCAGCTCCAGACCGATCATTCCGAGTTCGTCACCCGACTGGCGTTCTCGACGGACGGACAGGTTCTCGCCACCGGCAGCTTTGACCCGGGAATCATGCTTTGGAATCTGCGCACCGGGGAGAAACTGGCAGAGCTGAGCGGGTCGCTGCAGGCCTTCCTCTGCATCGACTTTTCTGCCGACGGCCGGCGGGTGGTGGCAGGAAGTTGGGAGGGGCAAATCAGCCTGTGGGATCTTGAGCAGACACCGCCGACGGAAGTGGTCAACTGGACGGCCAACGGCTCGCCCGAGAAGCCGGGCCGGACCTGGACCGTGCGCTTTCGTCCGGATGGTTCCCTAATTTCGCAGGGGGCTGATGGCGTGCTCCGGCTGTGGTGGGCCCCGACCCTTGGGGAGATTGATCAGGCGCGACTTGGAAAGGCTGCCGCTCCGCCGCCCGCAGCCTCCGCCAACCCATCGGTTTTGGTGCAGGTGGAATCGCTCGACCCGCTGACCATCCCGGATCGCGGCACCCTTGCGTGGCTGAAGAAACGCCGCGTCACCTCATTGCTGGGTCTCGGGGACGTGAAGGGTGCCGGAGAGGTCGATCCCCGCTTTGCCCTGCTCCGCCGCGACCCGCGTGCCACCGCCGCGCAGGTCGACCTGAGCCCGCACTTCAACCGCTCGCTGGCCCAGGATGCCTTGAGCAGCCCGGGCGTGGATTGGCGGGAATTGCCGCAGGGGTTCCAGCAGTTTGGGGGCACGTGGTTTGATCTGCGCGGGGCGGTGCAGCTGGCCGGCCAGGCGCTCAACTGGGCTCCCTTCCAAAAGGAGGTCTCCCGCATCCGCGTCGGTACGAAGGGGCGCCGGATTCACGTCCTTCACGCTACCGACAGCGATGGTCCCGACAAGGGGCACGTCGGCAGCTACCGGCTACACTACGCCGACGGTGAGACCGCCGAACTGCCGATCCACTACGGCGAGGACATCCGCGACTGGTGGACCATTGCGGGTGAATCCAAGGAGACGCCCAACGCGACGGCAATCTGGACCGGCCACACGCCCAAGGCGACCGCCCTGGGAGAAACCATCCGCCTCTGGAAGCGCACCTACTCGAATCCGCGCCCCGAGGTGGAGATCACGCACCTCGACTTCGTCTCCGCCATGGCCGCGCCCGCTCCCGTCGTCCTAGCCATCACCGTGGAGTAAAACCCGCCGCGCCGTTGCGGCCTACACGTGAGAGTTTCGCGACGTGTTTTGGGACATCCGGAGGCAGATCTGAAGGGCGTTTAGATAAGGCCACATGGAGTCCTGGGGTTTACGGGGTCAGCGTCCGTGCTAACGGGGACGCCGTCCAAATGTCACAAGGGCACATCGGATAGCTCGGAGCCCTCAACCGTGAGTTCTTAGGGAAAAAACGCATGAAGTTCACGGTCGTGGAAACCACCTTGACTGCGCGAGTCGTGGCGCGTAGCAGGATGGAAATTTAGACCAAGAAATGAGACACAAGGCCCTAATCGCAACGCTGGGAACGACGCTGATTTCCACTCTGGCCCAGGCCAGCTTGATTCAAAACGGTGGATTTGAGAGCCCGACGCTCAACATGAACACGTTTAGTGCCAACCTGAATGTGCCGGGTTGGGGCACAATTCCGGGGGCCTTCAACGGCAGTGTGGGCTCCATCTGGCCTTCGGCGATAGAAGGCAGTCAGTTTGCCGACATCGGCAACGCGATCGGCCCCATTGTTTCGCAAACCTTTTCCGTTGCCTCCGGAGGCATGTATTCCCTGAAGTGGTCCGAGAATACTGGATATTATGGGAATAACACAGCCGGCAATTCTCCTTACCTGGTTACGGTCACGGGGAGTTCGGGCACGGTTTTTTCCCAAACCTTGGATGCCTACAATTATGGCGTATGGGAGAATCTGACCCAATCGCTTAGCCTTGCTACCGGCGCTTACACCCTCTCATTCGCGCCTCAAGGAGTTTACGGCGGCTATGACTCCTTGATTGACGCGGTCTCCATCTCGGCCCCGGACCATACGAGCACCGCTGGTGCCTTGGGATGTTCCGTGGTGGCCCTCGGGTTCGCGAGCAGAAGGCTGCGCCGCAGTCTGCCTGCCTAACCGAGTTAGAGCGCAGAGCCGCCGCATTCCTGGCTCTCAGCATCCGGCACAATCTCTGGATCAACAGTTCTCCGCACCGTTGATCCAGAGAGTTGATTTCTATTGAGAAGCCCGCGCGGCAGCGGATCGACGCAACCCCTTTAGAGATTGCGTCGAAGTTCCCCGTTTTTCGAGGTCCGCCTCATTCAAGAGCTGGATTCGCAAAGACCTTTAGCTCCATTTCAACTCCAGGAACCAGTCGTTCGACATCACTGCTAACTGCAGGAACCAGGAGTTCGACTTCACTGCCAAGAGTGGGAACCAGGAATTCAACGTCACTGGAAGCGTCGTCCGGTCCAAAGCTGTCGGCCCACTCGCCAAACAGCTCGTCGTTGGTCTCCTCGCTGCTGTAGGGATAGATGGTCCCGAATTCGTCGTCATCCACCTCGCACACGAGACCCTCGAGAGGATCGCCCGCGGAAACGACGCTCACGAATCCATCACCGATCACCAGGTCGTCATCGCCTTCTTCCGGCGGTGCTTGTTGGGGCTTCTTTTTCTCCTCCTTCGGCTGGGTGCCACCCTTGCCGCCCTTGCTG
>JANXMD010000477.1 GCA_025354845.1 Verrucomicrobiota bacterium
CCCACCACGGCGTTGGTATCGGCCTTCTTGGTGACAAAGTCATTCCCCCCCACGGTGGTGTCGGTCGAAGCCACCTGCGGCCGGCGGAGGCCGTTCAGTGCGTGGACCTTGGCATCAAAGAGAACCTGGCAGATGCCGGCCAGATCACCGAGGTGCAGCGCAAGATTGGGAAGCGCTTTCTCGGGCAACTGCAGTTGGCGCCGCTGTTCGCTGAAGGTGAAATCGTACTTGTCCGGGAGCTTTACGCCGGCCCGTTCCGCGTTGCGACTCAGACTGAGGATGGTGCCCTCGAGCAGGGACTTGAACGACGCATTGTTCAGGGACTCGGACTTCGGAACAGTGCCAAAGCGGGCACGGGCACGCGCCTTGAAGGCTTCGACACGCTGCTGCTCGGCCTTCACCAGTTCGATGTTCTTGGCATTCGGATAAACCGGGCGCTTGACGAGTCCATCGAGCTTCTCGTTGGTGGCGTTGAGCTCAACGCTGGCCGACTCGGCATCCTGCATGGTACCGAGGACGTAGAACACGCCGACGCCTAGCAGCACCAATGCCACTGCAAGGCCGACGACGAAAAGAAGGTTGCGTTTGATCCAGGCCATACCGGGTCGGAAGTCAGAGCTTGATGGGGCGCTTGAGCTTGAGACTCAACGGGAAGGTGAAAGTGGTCGTGTTCCCTTCCGTCTTCTCCAGAGAACCGGAAAGCTGAGTGCCTTCCTTATCGAAGGACGGGCTTGCCTTGACCGCCTTTTCGAGAGCGTAGATGAGCTGATTGTTCGCCGTCTCGTTTAGGTTGACCGCCCGGAAAGTCACCTTGATGGTGGAAAGCTCGTTGGTGTTGGCGGCGGCTTTCGCCTTCTTTTCACCACCGACCCCGTCCGCACTCTCGGCGCTGGCGGCGGGCTTTACCATCAGGCCGTAACGCTTGGCCAGCACGGGATCCGAGAGAAATCGGCTCATGCCGGTATTCTGAGGCTCCTCTTCGCCGCCGCCGGCGATCTGGGTCTGATTCTCAGCTGAGATGAAGGTGTCGATCCAAACACCCACGGGCTGATTCAGGATTTTGCGCTGCTCGTCCTCGGTGGCCTTCATCACCCCGCGCAATTCGACAAACATCTCCGCCCACAGGGTGCGGGCCTGGAGCCATTCGCCGAGCTTCGCCGCCTCGTCGAGGGAGCGTTTGAGCTTGGCTTCTTCGCTTTCGAGGGAGGTTTTGGTCCGTTCCAGCGGATCCACCTGGCTCTTCACCTTCTCAAGCCCCTCGTGACGCGCGTCCGTGAGCTTGGCGTGGAACCCGCCCGCGGCGAACACGCCACCCGCCAGCACGAAGGCCGCGGCCAGAAGGAACGGCTTCTTGGAATTGAACTGCTGCCGGGTCAGCGACGCCTTCGGCATGAGGTTGAACTCGACCGGGCATTGCGCAACGTTGCGCAGGCCGACTCCGACGACCTCGCCAAAGCACTGGGCCACCTTTTCAAGATCGGCCACCGCCACGGACGGATCAATCTCCACGTTGCGGAACGGATTGAGGAAGTCGACCGGCAGGTTGAGCTTTTCCTGAAAGAATTGGGAGGCGTAGGGCAGGATCGAGCCGCCGCCGCAGAGGAATACCCGAACCGGAGCGGCGCCACCCTGCTGGGTGCGGTAGAACTGGACGGTCTGGTTGACCTGGAGGTGGAGGCGGGTCAGGACATTGCGAGCCACCTTGGACACGGCCGCCTGTTTCGGATCCTCGGGTTCCTCGTACGCGCCACCTAGGCTGACAAAGCCATCGGAGAGCTTGAACTTTTCCGCATCATCGAACCGGAGCTTGGCCTCGGCGGCGAACTCCTGCGTGATGGCGTTGGAGCCGACGTTGATGCTGCGTCCGTAGTACTTTCCGGCCTCGAAGAGCAGCACGTTGCTGGTCTTGGCACCGATGTCGATGAGCAGGCTGCAGCCTTCCTGATCGGCGTAGTTGTAACGGAAGCAATTGGCCAGAGAGCCGATCGAGGAGTCGATGATCGACATCTTCAATCCGGCCGCTTCGCCCGAGGCAAAGAGCTTCTCGACGAGATCGGACTTGATGGCCACGAGCAGAACTTCGAGTTCGCCACTGGGGGCGGAACCGAGGATCTGGTAGTCCCAGGCCGTCTCGGCGAGGGGGAAGGGAACGTTCTGTTGCGCCTCGTACTGGATGATCTGCGTGACCTTCGAGCTGTCCACCGGGGGCAGCTTCACGAACTTGGAGAAGACCTGGAATCCGGGTGCGCTGAGATTGCCCTCACGCGAAACAAACCCACCCTCGGTGAGCAGTTCGGGCAGAGCCTTCTTGAGGAGAGCGTCCCGCGCCGCGTCCTGAGAACCGGCCAAGCCGAGCGGCTTGACGGCAAACCGGAGCAGGCGAAGGCCGCCGTCGGCAGACGGCGCGAATTCAGCGATCTTGAGGCTTCCGGCCCCAAAATCGATCGCGAGAAATGACTTCGTCTTCAGCATGGCGAATTGTCGTTCAGCCCGGGTTTAACCGATAAAAAAGCCCGCCACGGAGTGCCCGCAGGCAGGCGATCACGGCTTGTTCTTTGGGGTACCTAAAGAAGCGGGGAGGATGGGTCAAACAAAAAACCCGTTGGTTGCCAAAAAAAGTTTACAGTTGTTTACGATCCGGACTTGCCAATTGCGCCCACGGGACGGCGCCAGTGGAAGAGACGCTCGCGCTGGTGACGCCCAGGGAAGGACGCGGGGACCGAGTGACCGACCAACTCCAGCCTCGTTCCAAAACGACGCAACACCTCTGCGACCGTGACGCCAAACGGCGGGCCCAAGGGCTCACGGGGCTGCAGATAGTGGAGTGCCACGAAGGAACCCCCGGGCTTGAGATGACGCCACACCGCCTCGATATAATCATCGCGTTGACCCGGCGGGATGGCGCAGAACAGGGTGTGTTCAAAGATGATATCGAACTCGGGTTTCACGGGCCGTGACGCGAGAAAATCACCGACCGCAAATTCCACAGTCCCCCCGGTCAAATCCGACGGCGCCCGAAGTCGCGCATCGGCGACCGCACTTGGGGCGAGGTCCACTCCCAGCACCTGATGCCCGGCCCGCGCCCACGCCACGGCGTCATGTCCCCGGCCGCATCCGGGAACCAGCACGCGCCCTTTCTTGAGCGTGGGATTCCGCTCCAGGAATTCCGCCAGTCCCGGTGCGGGCTGTCCCTTGTCCCAGCGGGTGTCGCCAGCCTGATATAAGGCCTCCCAATCGGTGGAGCCCCCCGGAGGTTCGCCCGCTCCCAGAATGGTTCCGGCGACCGCTTCCTCGAGCGATTCCACTGCGGCCGCGGGCGAGTGGGCGAGCAGGTCGGAGAGCGATACGCCACCGGTGGCCACGGCGAGACACCTTGCACCGACGTGATGCGCGCACTCGATATCCGCGACGGTGTCGCCGACCACCAGGATCTCCCTTCCCTCCAACCGCCGCCCGAGCCGTCGGTTGGCGCGATCGCGGGCAATCACCGCGAGCTGATTGCGATCCTCGTGATCATCCCCGAATGCCCCCAGAATAAATTCATCCGCCAACCCATGCGCCGCAAGTTTCAAGGCCGCCCCCAGACGGACGTTGCCGGTCAGCAGTCCGATCAGAGGCGGGTCTGGGAGCGCTCGCAGGGACCGGATGTATTCCCGGACACCGGGACACAACTCCCCTGCCCCGCGACGCAATTCGGCATCGAGCAGGAAGACATAGGCGTCGAGGAAGTGACGCACGTTCCACGGGGTGTCCGGGATGCGATGCGCACGCAGAAATTCGCGTACCAGCGAGGTATCGGTCCGTCCGTGGAAGCGAAGCGAGTCGGTTCCCCCGGGGCGTTCATGAATCGCCTTGGCGGTACGGGCGAACGCCCGCACCCCCGCGCCTCCGGTCCGAATCAGCGTTCCATCGATGTCGAACAGCACCAACCGTGTCATTTCCGGGGAATCCTGCGGGATCGGATGCAGCGCACCGAGAACTTTCCTGCCAATTTTCGGCATGGCGTTTCTCACCGTTAGGGTGTAGCCATACAGCTAGTCAGCCACCCCATGATTCGAAAGCCAACTCCAGCCCGTGGCGAGTCAGGCCCATGCGACGCCCGGCGGGCAGTTTCCTACAGGGCTGGATTTACCCTGATCGAACTGCTGGTGGTGATTGCGATCATCGCGATCCTCGCAGCGATGCTCCTCCCCGCCCTCGCGCGAGCCAAGCAGGCGGCGTATTCAGCGGCCTGCCTCAGCAATCTGAAGCAGCTCCAGTTGGCCTACATTCTCTATGCCGGCGACAATCGGGACCACCTGATCCAAAATGACTCCGTACTCACGGTGAGCGGCCCCGGCACTGGCGAAGCGGGCCAGTTCGCCCGGGGGGTCTCGTGGTGTCCGGGAGATGTTCGTACCGATGTCAACACCACCAACATTCAAGCCGGCCTGCTCTACCCGTACAATCAATCCGCGGCCATATATCGATGCCCCGGCGACACCGGACGGCTTCGACTGGCGACCGGTGGGTCGGTTCCCAAGACCCGAAGTTACAATCTGAGCATCTGGCTGAACTGCTCCCAGATCGACGGAACGCCGCCATTCCGAATCTACACCACCCTCTCTGGCGTTTTGGATCCAGGGCAATCGCAATGCCAGGCCTTCGTCGAAGCCCACGAGGATTTCATTGCCGATTCCACCTTTGGCCTGTTGCCCCGCGATTATCCAGGCTGGACGGACGTGTGGCTGGACATTCCGGCCGACCGCCATTCCCAAGGAGGCAACCTGTCCTTTGTCGATGGACACGCAGAACATTTTCGTTGGAAGGCAATGAAGAAGGGGCTCGTGTTTGGGTCCCAGGCTATGCCACCGGAACAGCTTCCCGATCTGCGCAAGATGCAGGCGACGGTACTTTCATTGGGAACCTGGCAATCCCTTTACGATCAGTGGTCAGCGAGTCAATGACCGGCGCCCTTCCCGCCCGAAGTCCGCATGAACTGTCGACACAACGCATCCAGGCAATCCGGCCCATGCCGTCGGGTTCGACGCGCCTTCACGCTCATCGAACTGCTCGTGGTGATCGCCATCATTGCCATCCTGGCGGCGCTGCTGCTTCCCGCGCTGTCGCACGCCAAACAGCTCGCGTTCTCAACCGCCTGTCTCAATAACCTGCGCCAGCTCCAGCTGG